>NZ_JBHTMU010000006.1:0-143463 GCF_042679605.1 Litorisediminicola beolgyonensis | reverse complement strand
TCTGCGCCCGGCTGGCGCCGGATGCGACCGCCGCGCGCGCCTGGGCGGCGCTTGCGCAAGAGACCGGGGACCGGGCGCGGCACGGGCGCGCGGTCAATATCGACCCGGCCTCGCTGATCTTCGACACGCTCCGCCGGGTCCGCGACACTGCCGCTCAACTGAGCCGCTGACACAATCGTGAACAGGTCTCGCATCGCTGCCCTGCGCGTCATGCTTGTTCATTTTCGTACCCGGTCTAGGGTTTCCCTAGCGTCAGTGCCAACCGGAGTATGTCCCATGCGCCTCGCCCTTCCCCTCGCCGCCGCCTGTCTGATTGCCGCGCCTGCCGTCGCGCAGGACGATTTCAGTGGCAATCTGAAGGCCCGTCAGGGTCAGTTCCGCATCCTCGCTCTCAACCTCGGTATCCTCGGCGGCATGGCCAAGGGCGAGGTTGAGTACAACGCCGAGACGGCGCAGATGGCCGCGGATTCGATCCATGCGGTGACGATGATCAAGCAGAGCCCGATGACGCTCTGGCCAGAAGGCACCGACGAAATGGCCATCGACGGCACCCGCGCCCTGCCCGCGATCTGGGAGAACTGGGACGATTTCGCGTCGAAATGGTCCGCCCTCGGCGAGGCCGCCACGGCCCTGCAATCCGCCGCCGCGAACGGTCAGGAAGCCATCGGCCCGGCGCTCGGCCCGGTCGGCAACGCCTGCAAGGCCTGCCACGACGATTACCGCGCCTCGCAGAACTGATCCTCTTGGCCCGTTTCCTTCTGGGACTGGTTGTCCTCGGCGCGCTCATCGCCGCCGGGGGCCTCTGGATCACGCGGCCTGCGACGGTCGACGCGGAGCTCTACGCGGATCTCGCGCCCGATCCCGAGCGCGGCGCGCGGGTCTTCACCGCGGCGGGATGCGCCTCGTGCCATGCCGCGCCGGATGCAGAGGGCGAGGCCAAGCTGGTGCTCGCGGGCGGCCAGCGCTTCCCGTCGGAGTTCGGCACGTTCCTCGCTCCGAACATCTCTTCCGATCCCGAGGCCGGGATCGGGGACTGGTCGCTGACCGAGTTCGCCTCTGCGGTCACGCTCGGCACCTCGCCGGACGGCGCGCATTACTATCCCGCCTTCCCCTACACCTCCTACACGCATCTCGCGCCGCAGGACGTGACCGATCTCTGGGCGCATATGCAGACGCTGCCCGCCGATCCGACGCCGAGCCAGCCGCATGAGATCGGATTTCCGTTTTCGATCCGCGCCAGCCTCGGGGGCTGGAAGCTCCTTTATCTCGACGACAGCTACGTGATGACCGATCCCGAGGGCGACACGCTTCTTCGGGGCCGTGACCTGGTCGAGGCGCTTGCCCATTGCGGTGAATGCCACACGCCGCGCACGGCGCTTGGCGGGCTCGACCGGAGCCGCTGGCTCGCGGGCGCGCCGAACCCGTCGGGTAAAGGCACGATCCCGGCACTGACGCCGGATGAGCTCACATGGTCCGAGACCGATATTGCCTATTATCTCGAGACCGGCTTCACGCCCGACTATGACAGCGCGGGCGGTCACATGGTGGCGGTGATCGAAAACTTCGCCAAGCTCAGCGCCGACGACCGCGCGGCGGTTGCGGCCTATCTGAAGGCGCTGCCGGGAAGCTGAGCCGATCTGTTTCCAATCAAGGACGCGCCGGGCTCTGTCACCCGGCGCGCTGTTCTCTCAGCCCTGCGTCGCGCGCCACTCGGCAAGCGCTGTATTGTCGCCGGTATCGACCGCGTCCGGCGCGGGCGTCTCCTCGGAGCCGTCGAGAAGCGCGCGGATCTGAGGCAGGCGCGACAGCACCACCGCCATCTCGCGCTGGAAATCCTGCCCCTTGGCCTGGTGGCGGGCGCCGAAATAGAAGCTGACGATGGCGGCGAGCAGCCACCAGAGCGGCTCGGGCACCAGCGCGATCCCCGCCATGCGCTCGGCGAACCAGACCGGATCGACCATCGCCGCGCCGAAAAGCCCGAGCGTGCCGAGCGCCATCGCCGGGCGCGGCAGGCGGTTCACCCCGTCCATCATCCGGTCGAAGCCCGAGCCCTGCGCCCGCGCGAACTCGGCCGCGAACTGCTCGAGCGCCTCGCCGCGGGCGCCGTGGCCGCGTTGGGCCTCGGCCTCGGCATTGACGCGGAACACCTCGGCCGTCTCCGCCACCACGTTGCGCCCCGATCCGAAGACCAGCCCCATCGCCGTCTCGATCAACCCCATGACGCGATCCTCCGCTGAAACTGCGCCTCGCTCAGATGGTAGCGGGGCGCGATGAACTCCTCGGCGCGGCGGATCCAGCCGCCTTTGCCGCCCGCCCGTGTCCGGGCGTATTTGCGCGAGGCCGGACGCCGGTCGGCCAGCGCGAAATAGTAATTCCGCCGCTCGATCCCGTAGGCATCGGCCAAATGGTCCGGCGCGCGGGAATGGATCTCGGTCGCCGCCGCCCAGCTTTTCGGGCCAAGCTTGCCGTCGACGACGAGCCGCGCGCCCATGCGGTTCAGCAGCCGCTGCAGGATCGTCACCGCGTTCGCACCGGCGTTCACATACATGTCGAAGACCGAGGCCTGCAGCGCCTCGGGCAGCCGCCCGATCCCGGGGCGCTCGAAATAATGCAGGATGAAGATCTCGGTGGCCTGGGCGCGGGTCAGAAGCTTGACGTCGCGCTCGGTCACCCGCCCGTCCCCGTCGAGATCGCGCCCGAGCCGCGCAAGGGTCCCGAGCGTGACCCCGAAATTCGTGGCCCCTCCGGGGTCGTCGGGGTCGTTGACATAGCCGCCCTCGCGGGAAACGATCTCTTCGGCGATCTGCCGGACTGTGCTGGGCCGCTGCATGGCGCTCTCCGCTGTGATCTGAGCCGGGAGAGTGCCAAAGACCCCTTAATTCCGCGTGGGACCACCGCGCGCCCCCGGGACGAGCCCATGACCGCCGACGAGATCATCGCCCATCTGTCGCTCGCGCCGCATCCCGAGGGCGGGCACTACCGGCAGACCTGGGAGGCCGAGGCGGCCCCCGGCGAGCGCTCCGCCGGGACATGCATCTATTTCCTGCTGACATCGGGCGAACGCAGCCATTGGCACAAGGTCGATGCCGCCGAGATCTGGCATTTCTATGCCGGTGCGCCGCTTCGGCTGTCGCTATCCGAGACCAAGGCCGGTCCGCGCGAGGACCGCGTCCTCGGACCGGCGCTGAACCGGGGCGAGGTTCCACAACTGATTGTCCCTGAAGGCTATTGGCAGGCGGCCGAATGCTTGGGCGACTGGACCCTCGTCGGCTGCACCGTCTCGCCGGGCTTCCGGTTCGACGGGTTCACGCTCGCTCAGCCGGGGTTCGACATCGGTGCGTAAAAAAATGCGCCCCGGGGGGGCCGGGACGCATTGCTCTGAGTCATTTCAGCGGTTCAGCAGCTAAAGGGCTTACTCCCAGAACCCTTCATCAACGCTGTTCATGGACTCGAGCTGCTCCTTGGAGAACGGAACCACCAGCGCGTAGGTGTTGTTGTCGGTCGGTGCGAGCTTCATCTCGTCGACCTTCACGAACACCTTCTTGTCGCCGATGCCGAGGAAGCCGCCGATTTCGGCCACGACGCCCTGCAGCTGACCGTCCTGCGACAGCACGACATCCTCGATATTGCCGATGTTCTCCCACTCGGGGTTGATGGAGTCATAGCCCTCGGCGCTCAGGGTAACCTGACCGGAGGCGGCCATGTCCTGACCGTTGCCATTGCCGGATGCCGCGGCTTCCGCTTCGGCCTCGGCCTTGTCTTCCATCTGCTCTTCTTCCGCCATGGACGCGTCCTGCGCCTCGGCGGTCTCTTCGGCCTGCTCCTCGGCAGCTTCGCCGGCCTCTTCGGCCTGCTCTTCCTGCGCTTCGGCAGCATCATCGCTGACGATCGAGTAGACCACGCCGCCGACGATGTCGCGCGTGCGGATCAGCTTGGCGTCGGCCTGGTCGGCTGCCATCGCTTCCTCGGTCGCTTCCTTGGCTTCCGCCTCGACCTCGTTGGCCGCGTTCTCGGTCGCCTCTGCGGCGTCCTCGGCAGCGTTCTCGGTGGCCTCGGCCGCGTTCTCGGCAGCGTTCTCGGTTTCCTCAGCGGCGTTCTCGACAGCTTCGCCGGTCTCTTCGGCGGCGTTCTCGGTCGCCTGAGCGGCGTCTTCGGCAGCGTTCTCGGTCGCCTCTGCGGTGTTCTCCGCGGCGTTCTCAAGATCGTTTCCGGCCTGCTCCATGTTGGTGTGCTGTTCGGCAAATGCCGGCATCGCGGTCAGCGTCAGGGCGAGCGCGGTGGTGGCAAGGAGGCGTTGCATGTCATGTCCTCTCGTTTTCGACAAGTCTGACATGAAAACATGACTGGGAGATGTGTCGTTCCCTGCAGGCGCGAAAAAATATATATTTGAGAGTAAGGAACCAAGCGGCCCGCGGCGCGTTGCCGCAGGCCGACATGCGCGGGGTCAGGCGCTCAGCGGTTCTTCAGGACGTAATCGACGAGCTGTTTCGTCGAGCCGTCCTTGCCGTCGGCCGAGGCCTCGCCCGAGACCACGGGACCGAGGGAAGACGCCAGTTCCTTGCCCAGCTCGACGCCCCACTGGTCGTAGGAGTTGATCCCGAGGATCACCCCCTCGACGAAGACCCGGTGCTCGTAGAGCGCGATGATCTTGCCGAGCGTTTCGGGATCGAGCAGCGGGTAGATCAGCGTGGTCGACGGCCGGTTTCCGGGGAAGACCCGGTGCTTGGCCTGCCGCTCCAGCTCGTCGCCCTCGAAGGTGCCGGCGACCTTCTCGCGCGCCTCGTCGAGCGTCCGACCGCGCATCAGTGCCTCGGATTGGGCAAGGCAGTTGGCGATCAGCAGCTCATGATGATGACGCAGCTCCGGCTCGTGTCCGCGCGCGGCGACCATGAACTCGCAGGGGATCACCCGCGTGCCCTGGTGGATCAGCTGGTAGAAGGCATGCTGGCCGTTGGTGCCCGGCTCGCCCCAGACGACGGGGCCGGAGTTGAACGGCAGATCAGCCCCGTCCATCGAGACGCCCTTGCCGTTGCTCTCCATCTCGAGCTGCTGGAGATAGGCCGCCAGCCGCGACAGGCGGTTGTCATAGGGCAGAACGGCGCGGGTCGCATGTCCCAGCACCTGGTTGTGCCACATGCCCACGAGCGCCAGAAGAACCGGCATGTTCTCGTGCAGCTCCGCGGCGCGGAAATGCCGGTCCATCTCCTGCCCGCCGCGCAGGAAGGCGCGGAAGCCGTCGGGACCGATGGCGATCATCAGCGACAGACCGATCGGCCCCCACATCGAGTAGCGCCCGCCGACCCAGTCCTCGAAACCCAGGACACGGGCTTCGGGGATGCCCCACTCGCCCGCCTTCTCCTTGTTCGAGGAGAGCGCCACGAAGCGCCCGTCGGACGAGACGCCCTTGTCCGAGAGCCAGGCCTTCGCGGTCCGGGCGTTGGTCATGGTCTCGATGGTGGTGAAGGTCTTGGAGGCGACGATGAAGAGCGTGGTCTCGGGATCGAGGCCGGTGAGCACGTCGGCGATGTCCGCCCCATCCACGTTCGACACGAAATGGCAGCGCGGCCCGTCCGCATAGGGCGAGAGCGCGAGATAGGCCATGGCCGGGCCGAGATCGGAGCCGCCGATGCCGATATTGACCACATCGGTCACGTTCGAGGCGCGGATCTCGGTGGCGAGCGCCTCCATCCGCTTCAGCGTGTCGAGCACCCCGGGCATGACGTCGTCGCCATCGACCATGACCGGACCGCCGTCGAGATTGCGCAGCGCGGTGTGCAGCACGGCGCGGCCCTCGGTCTCGTTGATCTTGGCGCCCGAGAACATCTCGTCCCGCCGCGCCTCGACACCGGCCTGTTTCGCCACGTCGATCAGCGCTTCGCGGATGTCGCCGTCAAGCTGCGTCTTCGAGTAATCGAACAGCATCCCCACCGCATCGAGCGAGAACTCGGTGGCACGCTTGTCATTTTCGAACAATCCCTCGATCCGGCGGCCGTCGATCCGGTCCGCATGGCGCTTCAGGTCTTCCCACATGTCGCTCACTCCGCCCAATGAACCACCGCGCCATCGAGCACCGCGTTGATCGGTGCCTCTTTGGCCGGTTTCCCTTTCGCGTTTTCCAGCGCCGCGCGTTTCTCGGCACCGACGATCAGAATGTGTTTCGACATCGCGCCGTTCAGCACCGGCGCGGTCAGCGTGATGCGCGGCTCGGGCGCGCCCGGCGCGCGCATCGGCATCAGGATCGGCGCGCGCTTGTCGAGCGCGTCCTCCAGCCGGTCGGCGCCCGGAAAGATCGACGCGGTGTGCATGTCCGCGCCCATCCCGAGCACCACGACCGAGAGCGGCAGCTCCGGCGAGATGATCTCTTCGAGCTCGGCCAGCCGATCCTCGGGCTCCTGGCAGGGCAGGAACATCGGCAAGAGCCGCGCCTCTGCGGCGCGTCCCGTCAGAAGCCGCTCGCGCAGGAGCCGGGTGTTCGAGCGGTCGTGATCCTCGGGAACCCAGCGCTCGTCGGTGAGCATGACATCCACCCGCGCCCAGTCCAGATCGACGCAGCAGAGATCGTCGAAGACCGGACCCGGCGTGGTGCCGCCGGGAACCGCCAGCACGACCCGCTCGGCGCGCTCGAGCGCGTCCTTCAGCTCGCCGGCGATGCGGTTGGCGAGGTCGATGAACAGCATCTCCCGGTCGGCATATTCCTCGAACCGGTAGCTCATGCCTTGATCTCCCTCCAGCGGCGGCCATCGCGATGCATCAGCATCAGCGCATCCTCGGGTCCCGACGAGCCCGCGTCATAGAGCTTCGGCACGTCGTTGCGCCCGGTCCAGCCCGCGATGATCGGATCGGTCCAGGCCCAGGCAGCCTCGACCTCGTCGCCGCGCATGAAGAGCGTCTGGTTGCCGCGGATCACGTCCATGATCAGACGCTCATAGGCGTCGGGCACATCGGCGCCCTCGGGGCCGATCGCATCGGCGAAGGACATGTCCAGAGGCACGTCGAGAAGGCGCATGCCGCCCGGTCCCGGCTCCTTGATGGTGACGTCGAGGGTCATACCCTCGTTCGGCTGCAGCCGGATCGCCAGCACGTTGCGGTGCCGCCCCGCCTCGGCGCCGAAGATCGAATGCGGCGCGTCCTTGAACACGACAGCGATCTCCGAGGTTCGGGCCCGGAGCATCTTGCCGGTGCGGATGTAGAACGGCGTGCCCGCCCAGCGCCAGTTCGAGATATGGAGCTTCATCGCCACGAAGCTCTCGGTGAAGCTGCGCGGGTTCTCGACATGCGCCCGGTAGCCCGGCTGCTCCTCGTCGCGGTCATACTGGCCGCGAACGATGTGGTAGGGCTCGACCGGTTCGAGCGCGCGGATCACCTTGAGTTTCTCGTCGCGCACCGCGTCGGGCTCGAACTTGGCGGGCGGCTCCATCGCGATCAGGCAGAGAAGCTGCATCAGGTGGTTCTGGACCATGTCCCGCATGGCGCCCGATGTGTCGTAATAGCCGCCGCGCCCGCCGACGCCGACGGTCTCGGCCACGGTGATCTGGATGTGATCGACATATTGCGCGTTCCAGAGCGGCTCGAAGAGCGTGTTGCCGAAGCGCACGGCCATCAGGTTCTGGACCGTCTCTTTGCCGAGATAGTGGTCGATCCGGTAGATCTGCGTCTCGTCGAAATGCTGCGCCAGCGTGGCGTTCAGCGCCTTGGCGGTCTCGAGATCCTTGCCGAAGGGCTTTTCGACCACGATCCGGGTGGCCTCGGTCGCGAGCCCGTGGGTGCGCAGGCGCTCGGCGATATCGCCGAAGAGCGAGGGCGCGACGGAGAAGTAGAAGGCGCGCACCGCGTCGTCGCGGAGCCTGCCGCGCAGCGCGTCCCAGCCGCCGGTGCCCTTGGCATCCACGGCCTCGTAGCCCACGCGCTCGAGAAAGGCGTCGAGCTCTTCGGGCTTGTGTTCCGTGCTGTCGAACTCGGCGATGGCTTCGCGCACCATGGTGCGGAACGCGCCGTCGTCCATCTCGGAGCGTGCGGCGCCGAGGATCTGCGCCTCGGCCGGCATCTGCCCCGACAGGTAGCGCCGGAACAGCCCCGGCAGGATCTTGCGCCGGGCCAGATCGCCCGTGGCGCCGAAGATAACGAGGTCGAACGGGTCGACCGGGATGACGCGCGAAACCATGTGTCCGCTCTCCGTTACAGTCTTCAGCCAAGGTCGCACCAGCGGCCACGGATCGAAAGGCACCGAGGTCGTTAGCGCTAACGGCGCTTCTTTACACCAAGCCCGACACAGAGTCTAACGCAGGTTCGGCCCAGAGCAATGTTGAAGGCAGAGCGGCAACAGTTGCGGCATCTTGCGAAGCAGGTGCCCCCATGCGACCACATCCGAGCTTTCGCCAACCGTCCCGGAGTTCGAAATGGCCCCGCGTCCCATCATCATCGACACCGATCCCGGCCAGGACGACGCCGTGGCGATCCTCTTGGCGCTCGCCTCGCCCGAGGACCTGGAGGTTCTGGCGATCACAACCGTCGCGGGCAATGTGCCGCTCGATCTGACCACGCGCAATGCCCGCATCGTCTGCGAGTTGGCGGGACGCCCCGATATCGCGATTCACGCGGGCTGCGACCGTCCTCTGGCGCGCAAGCTCGTGACCGCCGAGCATGTCCACGGCAAGACCGGGCTCGACGGCCCCGTCCTGCCAGAGCCGACCATGCCGCTCGCCGACGGGCACGCCGTTGACGCGATCATCGACACGGTCCGCGCCCGGCCCGCGGGCGAGGTCACGATCTGCCCCCTGGGGCCTCTGACCAACATCGCCACGGCGCTCACCCGCGCGCCCGACATCGCGCCGAAGATTCGCGAGATCGTGCTGATGGGCGGCGCCTATTTCGAGGTCGGCAACATCACCCCGACGGCCGAGTTCAACATCTATGTCGATCCCGAAGCCGCCGAGATCGTCTTCCGCTCGGGCGTGCCGCTGACCGTCCTGCCGCTCGACGTGACGCATAAGGCGCTCGTAACCGCGCCCCGCAACGACGCCTTCCGGGCGCTCGGCTCCGCCGTCGGACATGCGGTGGCCGAGATGACCGATTTCTTCGAGCGCTTCGACAAGGAGAAATACGGATCCCAGGGCGCGCCCCTGCATGACCCCTGCGTGATCGCCCATCTGCTCCGCCCCGAGACCTTCTCGGGCCGCCGGATCAATGTCGAGATCGAGACCCGGTCCGAGCTGACGCTCGGCATGACCGTCGCCGATTGGTGGGGCGTGACGGATCGGGCGCCCAACGCGCATTTCATCGGCGATCTCGACGCGGACGGGTTCTTTTCGCTCCTGACCGAACGGCTCGCGCGGCTCTGAGCATCCTCCCGCCGGTCTACGCCCGCCATCGGCTTTCCCCCTGCCCCGCTTTGGCGTAAGCCACGGCCACTGCCCCCAGCCGCCGCGAAAGGCCCGCATGAAATCGCTGCATCTCGCCACGTCCGAGGATACCGACCGGCTCCTGCCGCTGATCGCGGCCTTTCACGCCGAGCGCGGCTACGAGACCGATCTGGAGACCCGAGCCGAGGCGGTCGCACCGCTTCTCGACGGCTCGCCCCACGGGGCGATCTGGATCATCGGCCCGCGCAAGGCACCGGTGGGCTACATCGCCGTCTGCTTCGGCTGGTCGCTCGAATTTGGCGGTCTCGATGCGGTGATCGACGAGATCTACATCCGTCCCGCCGTGCGCCGCCGCGGTATGGGAAGCGAGGCGCTCGACGGGATCGCCAAGGCGCTCCGCGAGGCCGGCGTCCGCGCCATGCATCTCGAGGTGGCGCGCGAGGACGAGCAGGCCCAGCGCTTCTACGCCCGCGCGCGCTTCAAGCCGCGCGACGGCTACATGTTCATGAGCCGGGTGCTGCGCTAACCCCGTCTCTCGCGGGTTGGTCCGCCGCACGCGCCCGCGAGCCTTTCAAGACGGCGCGCAGAGGCTTACCTAGGCCCCATGCAGACAGCGATCCCCTTCGACAACAGCTACGCCCGCCTGCCCGAGCGCTTCTACACGCGCCTCGGGCCCAGCCCGGTCCAGGCTCCGTCCCTCATCGCCTTCAATCACGCTCTGGCCGAGGAGCTTGGCATCGAGGCGGGCCCCGAGGACGATCTCGCACGGATTTTTTCGGGCAATGCCACGCCCGAGAACGCCGCCCCGCTCGCGCAGCTCTATGCCGGGCACCAATTCGGCCAGTTCAACCCGCAGCTCGGCGACGGGCGCGCGCTGCTTCTGGGCGAGGTGGTGGACCGGAGCGGCACGCGGCGCGACATCCAGCTCAAGGGCTCGGGCCCGACGCCCTATTCGCGCATGGGCGACGGGCGCGCCTGGCTCGGTCCGGTGCTGCGCGAATACCTCGTCTCGGAGGCGATGCACGCGATGGGCGTGCCGAGCACGCGCGCGCTGGCCGCGACCCGCACCGGCGAGACGGTGATCCGCGAAGAGCCCTATCCCGGCGCGGTCCTCACCCGCGTCGCGCAAAGCCATATCCGCGTCGGCACCTTCCAGGTCTTCCACGCCCGCCGCGACCAGGAGGGGCTCGAAGCGCTCTACGCCTATACGGTCGAGCGCCATTACCCCGAGGCGCGCGACCCGGCTGACCTCTTGTCCAAGGTCATCGCACGGCAGGCCGAGCTGGTGGCTCAGTGGATGAGCCTCGGCTTCATTCACGGCGTGATGAACACAGACAACTGCACGCTGTCGGGCGAGACCATCGATTACGGCCCCTGTGCCTTCATGGATGCCTATCACCCCGAGACGGTGTTCTCGTCCATCGACCGCTACGGCCGCTACGGCTACGCCAACCAGGCCGACATCATCGTCTGGAACATGGCTCAGCTCGCCACGGCGCTCTTGCCCCTGATGCCCGATCCCGAGACGGCGGTCGCCGATTTCACCCAGCGCGTTCACGCCATGCCCGAGCTGATTCGCGCGGCCTGGGAGCGCCGCTTCGCCGCCAAGATCGGCATTTCGAACCTGCGCCCCGAGGACAAGGACCTGGTCGCCGACCTCCTGACCCGGATGCAGGAGGGACAGGCGGATTTCACCAACACCTTCCGCGCGCTCGGCGATGGCGGCGCGCGGGATCAGTTCACCGACCCCGCGCTTTTCGATCTCTGGGAGCCGCGCTGGACAGAGCGGATCGCCGATGAGCCCGAGCCGCAGGCGCTGATGGCGCGCACGAACCCCTGGGTGATCCCCCGCACGCACCGGATCGAAGCTGCGATCATGGCCGCGGTCGCGGGCGACGATGCCCCGTTCCACCGGCTGAACCGGGTTCTCTCCGATCCCTTCACGCCGCGGGCGGAGGACGCCGATCTGACCCGTGCGCCTCTCCCGGACGAGCGGGTGCTGGCGACCTTCTGCGGGACCTGATCCGGCTCAGACGGCGCGCCCGCGCCTGCGGCGGCTCAGAAGATAAAGGAGGAGGCTGCCCACCACGATGGCGCCTCCGATCAGCGCGCGGGGTCCGGGCGCCTCGCCGATGCCCCACCAGACCCAGAGCGGGCCGAGCACGGTCTCAAGGAGCATCAGGAGGCTGACATTGGCCGCCGCCGTCCAGCGGGTCGCGGCGTTCAGCGACAGGAACGAAATCGGCAGGATCACGAGCCCGGTGATAAGGATCGCCCAGACCTGCCCGTCGGCCATGTTCGAGGGCCCCGTCGCGGCGATGCCGATCAGACCGGCCAGGACCGCCCCGATCCCGACCGCCAGAAGGAGCGGCAGCTCGGGATTGTGGCGGAGGGTCACGAAGCTCGTCGCCAGCGACACGGCCACACCCAGGCCGCAAACCACGCCCCAGAGAGCGCCGCTGCCGATCCCGCCCTCTTCGCCGCTGACCGCGACGGCGATCCCGACAAAGACCGCGGCAATCGCGGCCCAAGTCCGGTAGCTGGTCGTCTCGCCATAGACGGCGCGGGCGAGGAGCGCCGACCAGACCGGCACCGTCGCGACCGCCAGAAGCATCACGGCCACCGGCGCGAGCGCGATCCCCATGGGAAAGAGCGTGGCATTGACCACCTGCGCGCCCAAGACCGTCACTCCGGCGCCCGAGGCCAGGCGGCGCAGATCTCCCGGCTCCCGCGTCGCGAGCAGCCAGACCGTCAGGAAGACGAGCCCCATGCAGGGCGCCCGCCAGGCGAGCATCTGGAGCCCGTCCATGCCAGACAGGCGCATGAAGAGCGCGTCCGGGGTCAGCACGAGCGCCCCGGTGACGGCAAGCGCGAGGCCCTTGGCCTCGGATGTCATGGAAAAACCCTCAGACGTAGAGCGGCTTCTGGCCCATCTGCAGATGCACCGCGTTCACCGTCGGCTCGTCGAGGCCGAGCCCCTGCGCGAGACGGTCGAGGAACTGCGCCTCGGCATCCGTATCGACCCGGATCGCCATCAGCGCCGAGGAATAGACCGGCAGGCGCATCTGCTCGGGCGTGTCGGACGCCAGCGCATCGGGATCGACGGGCGCGGAGAGCTGCTCGGAGACAAAGGCGATATCGGCCTCGGAGGCATCGTCGCCGACAAGCTCCAGAAGCTTGGCGCGTTCCTCGTCGTCGATCTCGCCGTCGGATTTCGCCGCCTGGATCATCGCGCGGAGAAGCAGGCCTGCGCTCTTTTCCATCTCGGGTGCGGTCGCCTCGGTGTTGAAGCGGTCGATCAGCGCGCCGATCCCCTGCCCGCCCATCGTCGCGGCCCCACCCGCCGCGGCCGCGAGCCCGGCCATGCCGGTGCCGCCCGAGGGGACCGAGGACAGGAGCCCGCCGCCGGAGCGGCCGCCGAGGCCGCCGCCCATCGCGCCGCCCATGTTGCGCCCGAACTCCTGAAGCTGGTCGATCATCGACTGGAAGGGCTGCGTCGCCTGCTGCATCCCGGCCTGCGCCGCGCCGGTCATCTGCGTGCCCGCCTTGGTCGCCGGGTGGCGGCCCTTGACCTGCGCGCTGCCGCCGAAGAGACCCGAGAGCCCCTTGCCCGACGCCATCCGGTCGACACCACGTGCCACCGCGTATCCGATGGCGACTTTGGTCAGGGTTTTCATCAGGCTCATGGCGTCCTCCGCGACTGGGTTACCGGGTCATTCCTTGGGAGAATAGCGCACGGACCGAGCGCTGACAGCCGAGATCGCATGCCGCCACGTCAGAAGAGCCGCAGGATCCGCATCAAGGCCCAGACGGCGACGCCGGTCAGGGCCGAGACGCCGCAGAGCGCGGCAAAGGCCCAGCCGACCTGCGTGCCCGGCATTCCCGCGACGTTGACGCCGAAAAGGCCGGTGAGAAAGCTCATCGGCAGGAAGATCGCCGCCACTACGGACAGCGCGTAGGAGTTCCGGCTGAGCCGCATGTCCCGCCGTCCCTCCAGGTGGTCGGCCAGCGCCGCCAGACGGTCGCGGACGGCGTCCAGTTCCTCGACCGCGCGCTGCGCGCGGTCGGCGATCTCGGCCAGATCCTCGCGCGCGTCTGCGTCGATGACCGGCATGCGCGGATCGGCGAGCGCGTGGATCGCGGCGGCCTGCGGCTTCAGAAACCGTCCGAGCCGGATGGCGCCGCGGCGAAGCTCGGGCAGATCCTCGGCCTTGTCGGCTTGGTCGTCGACGAAGAGCAGCTCTTCGAGATCGTCCACACGGTCTTCGAGCGCCACGCCATTGGCCTCGATCCGGTCGGTGAAATTCTCGGCCAGCGCGGCGAGGAACATCCCCGCTGTCTCGGGGGCATGGCCGCGCTCGGCTTCGCGGCGCAGCGCGTCGGCGGCAAAGACCTTGCGGCGGCGGGTCGTGACCACCAGCCGGTCCGTCGCCCAGCCACGCAGCGAAACCATGTCCTCGGGGTCGCTGTCCTCGTTGAGGTTGAGGCCGCGCAGAACGAAGATGATGCCGCCGTCATGGGGCGCTGCGCGTGGGCGTGTCTCGGCGCGGGCCAGCGCCTCGGCGGCGCGTTCGGGCAAGGTGTCGTAGAGCCAGTCCTCGACACCGGCATCGCCCAGATCGAGATGCAGCCAGCGGTAGCCCTGTTCGGGCAGCGGCGCGCCCAGATCGGCAGCAGAGGCGCGACCGCGCGGAGCGATGTCGAAAGCACAGATTGGGGTCACGCAAATCTCCAAACCGGTTGCAGGTCAAAGACCTGACGCGGTTCGGCGGTTCCCGCAAGGGTTCAGAGCTCGATCTCGCCGTCGGGCTCGGCCTCCTCCAGGGGCGGCGCGTCTTCCCGTCTGCGGATGATGATGTCGCCATTGGGCAGGATCTCGGGCGGGTGGTAATAGGACCAGTCCTGCACCTCGGCCATGAGATCTTCGAGAGCCGGTCCCATCTCTTCCACGAAATCCAGAAGCGCGGGGCCGATCTCGTCGATGAGTTCGCGCAGCGCGGGCTCCATCTCCTCGGCGAGGTCCTGAAGATCGCGGAGCGCCGGCTCCATCTCCTGCATCATGCCGCGGAAGAAGAGCTCGGCCCCCCATTCCATCAGCGAGCGGCCTTCACGCTCTTCCTCCTGCGCCGGAGCGACGCTGGCGGGCAGAGCGAGGGCGAGCGCGAGTATGGCGGCCTTGGCGGTCATGTTGTGAATATAGGGTCGGAGGTCGCCCGCGCAAAGGCGCGCTCAGAGATCGAGTTCCACACTGACCGGATAATGGTCCGACGCGGCCAGAAGCGCCTCGCCCAAGGGATGCCGCCAACAGTCGGGGTCGTCGAACGGATGCCAGATGCGCCAGTCATGCGCGTGCGGACGCAAGACGGGCGAGACCATGATGTAATCGAGAAGCGCCTGCAGGAAGCGCCGCCTCGGGGCGATGTAGAACCGCGCGGTCGAGGGCTGCGCGCCGACGCGTTGCGACAGCGCCTCGTCGGCATGCGGGTCGAAGAGCGCCTCGTCGCCGCTGCCCATCACGATCTCTGCCGAGGAGCGGCCGAAGAGCTTCTCGTACTCGTCGAGCCCGGGGCCGTCGTTCAGATCGCCCGCCACGACCAGCCTGCGGCCCTCCGCTAGGTGAGTGGCGATCCGGCGGCGAAGCCAGATCGCCTGCGCGAGCTGCTTGCGGCGATTGGCGATAGCGCGGCGCAGGATCTCGTGCTTGCCCTTGGCCCCGTGCGGCGCCTTCGACTTCAGATGCGCGCCGATCAGGTGGAAGCCCGCGCGCCCGTCCTTGGGGATGATCTCAAGCTCCAGCGGCGGCTTGGAGAAATCGACCTCGTCCTCGGTCGCGTCGATATCCAGATCGATCCGGAAGGTGCCATCGAAGCGCGGCGCATCGAGGCTTTCGCCGGGGTCGTGCATCACCTCCATCACGTCGGGATCGAAGAGAAACGCGATCTCCTGCTGGGTGCCGTTGGTGAACCCGGTGAAGGGCTGACGGGCACGAATGCCCGCGGCCTCGGCAAAGGCCTTGAGCTTGCGCACGGTCCCGGCGCGGCGGCCCTCGTCCGGCGCTTCGATGATGAGGATCGCGTCGGCGTCGATCGCCCGGAAGACCGTGATCAGCGCGTCGATCTGCTCGGCCCGGGTGACGCCGCCATGCCAGGCCGAGGCACCGTCGGGCACGAGATCGCCATGCCGGGTGAAGAGATGCTCGAACCAGGCGACGTTGTAGGTGGCGATGCGCATGACGCCTCAGGCCGCGGGCCGGGACGAGGAGATCTCCTCCCAGGCGCGGTTGATCGCGACCAGGCGTTTTTCCGACATCTTGACCGCTTCCTCTGGCAGACCCCTTGCGATCATCCGGTCGGGATGGCTGTCGCGCACCAGCGCGCGCCAGGTGCGCCGGATGTCGTCGAGCGGCATGTCCGGCTCGACCCCCAGCACCGAATAGGGATCGGGTTCGGCCTCGGGCACGTAGCGCGATCTGAGCGCACGGAAGCGGCGGTCCGACAGGCCGAAGATCTCGGCCACGCGGGTCAGGAACGCATCCTCCGCCGGGTGATAGGTGCCGTCCGCCATCGCGATGTGAAAGAGCCCCTCGAGCAGATCGCAGAGCGTGTCGGAGACATCGTCGAACATCCGCGCGATGGTCTGGGCGTAATCCTCGAACCCGGCGACGTCCTGCCGCGCGAGGTTGAAGACCCGCGCCGCGCCCTGCTCGTCCTCGGGCGCGATATGGAAGACCTCGCGGAAGGCCGTCACCTCGGCGCGCGTGACGAGGCCGTCGGCCTTGGCCATCTTGGCGGAGAGCGCGATCACCGCGATGGTGAAGGCGACCGAGCGTTCGGGCGGGCTGCGCAGCCGGTCGAAGACCGTCGCCAGGCTCTCGCCCTGACGCAGCGCGGCAAGCGCGTCGGTAATGCGGCTCCAGATCGACATGAGGTCGCAGTTTAGGCCAAGCCGGTCGCCATGTCAGGACGATCCGCCGAGGATTTTCTGCATGAGCACCAGATCCATCCAGCGGTCGAACTTGAAACCGACCTCCGGAAGGCGGGCGATCTCGGTAAAGCCGATGGCCGCGTGGAACGACACGCCGCCCGGGTTCTCGGCGCTGATGCCGCCGATCAGAGAATGCATCCCGGCCTCGCGCGCATGGGCCTCGAGCGTCTCCATGAGCGCCCGCCCTGCGCCCTGCTTCTGCGCTTCGGGCGCGAGAAGGATCGTGTGCTCGGAGGTGTACATGTAGCCCGGCCCGCGGCGGAACTGAAAATAGGTCGCAAATCCGAGGATCTGGCTGTCCTCTTCGAGGACGAAGAACGCGCCGTCGCGGTCGCGGATATCGGCGGCAATGCCGATCACCGTCTTCTCGTCCGTCGTGAAGGTCACTGCACTTTCGGCGATATAGGGGTTCCAGACCGTGCAGATCCCGCCTGCGTCGTTCGGATGCGCCGCGCGTATCTGCATTACAAAACCCTCTCTCCAGATGCACCTTCAAACACGGCCTCAAGCGCCGGCGTCTCGTCGGACACATAGCGCAGCCGCGGATCGGTCAAATGCGGAGAGAGAAGTCGCGACAGGGACCGGGCCTCGGGGTGGCGGATCTCGAGTCCCGTCAGACGCCAACCCGAGCCGTTGAGCGTGGTGCCCGGCGGCACCGGCGAGAGCCATTGGATCAGCGCCGGAAAGAGCCCGTCATAGGGCAATTGCCCGTCCTCGGGCACCGCCATGATCCATTCGAGCGTGCCCCGGCTCAACTCGACCGGACGCCCCGCCATGGGCAGCGCCTCGAGCGCGGCTTCCATGTCCGGCACCCGGCAAATCCACTTGTCGAGCCGCGCCTCGCCCCGGAACGTATCGAGACCGAACCAGCGGGCTGTCTCGGGCGGCGGCGCGGCGGGGTCCGTGGCGATGGCTTCGAGATAGAGCCCGTCGGCCAGCCCCATCACCTGGTTATGCGTGCCGAAATGCGCGTGCTTGCCGCCCGGCAGCATCGGCTGGCCGAGCGTCGCCTCGATCACGCCGACGGCCTCTTCGAGGGTCTCTCCCAGCACCGCGAGGTGGTCGAGGGTCAGCATGTCAGCGCGCCTTGAAAAGACCGCCGAGGATACCGCGCACGATGCGTCGCCCGGTCGTCCCCTTGAGCTCCTTCAGCACGACCTTGGCGATCTCGCCGCCGATCGAGGTGTCGGAACTGGTGCTTCGGGTGCGGCGCGTGGGCTCCGAGGTCGAGCGGCCGACACGGGTGCCGGTGTAGCGGCGCCCGGCGCGGTATTCGCGCTCCGCGGCCTCGAGCTCGGCCTCCTTGCGCTCCTCTTCCGCCGCCGCGCGCGCGGCAGCCTCGGCGCGTTCGGCCAGGATCTCGTAGGCCGAGGCGCGATCCACGGTCTTCCCGTATTTCAGCCCGAGATCCGAGCCGGACATGACCGAGCTCCGCTCGGTCGCGGTGATCGGTCCGAGCTGCGACGAGGGCGGACGGATCAGCGTTCGTTCGACCATGCCGGGAACGCCCTTGCGCTCGAGAAACGAGGTCACCGCCTCGCCCACGCCGACCTCGCGGATCGCGCTCTCGGTGTCGAAGCGCGGGTTCTCGCGATAGGTCTCGGCGGCCATGCGCAGCGCCTTGCGGTCGCGCGCGGTAAAGGCCCGCAGCGCGTGCTGCACCCGGTTGCCGAGCTGGCCGAGGATATCCTCCGGCACGTCGTCGGGGTTCTGGGTGATGAAATAGACGCCCACGCCCTTGGACCGGATCAGGCGGGCGACCTGCTCGACCTTGTCGACCAGCGCCTTGGGCGCGTCGTCGAAGAGCAGATGCGCCTCGTCGAAGAAGAAGACGAGGCGCGGCTTGTCCGGATCGCCCACTTCGGGAAGCTCCTCGAAGAGCTCGGACAGGAGCCAGAGAAGGAAGGTCGCGTAAAGCCGGGGCGACGCCATCAGCGTGTCCGCGGCCAGGATGTTCACCTGCCCCCGCCCCTCGGCGGTGACGCGCATGAGATCGGCCAGGTCGAGCGCGGGCTCGCCGAACAGCTTCGTTCCGCCCTGGTTTTCCAGGACCATCAGCCGCCGCTGGATCGCGCCCACCGATTGCACCGCGATATTGCCGTAGCGCAGCGACAGCTCCTCGCGGTTCTCGCCGACCCAGACGAGGAGCGACTGGAGATCCTTCAGGTCGAGAAGCGGCAGCCCCTCTTGGTCGGAGACCCGGAAGGCGATGTTGAGGATGCCCTCCTGCGCCTCGGTCAGCTCCAGCAGCCGCGAGATCAGGAGCGGGCCCATCTCGGCCACGGTCGCACGGACCGGGTGGCCCTGCTCGCCGAAGAGATCCCAAAAGGTCACCGGGTAGGCGCGGTAGGCATAGTCGTCGAAGCCGATCTTCGCCGCGCGCTCGGTGAAGGGAACGTGCAGCTTGTGGCTCTCGCTTCCCGAGGCGGCGAGCCCCGACAGATCGCCTTTCACATCCGAGAGAAACACCGGCACGCCACGGTCCGAGAAGCTCTCGGCGAGGATTTGCAGCGTCACGGTCTTGCCCGTTCCAGTCGCCCCCGCGATCAGCCCGTGCCGGTTGGCGTAGCCCAGATCGAGGTACTGTTTCTCACCATAGCCTTCGCCGCCACCGCCGACGAAAATCCCGTTCTGCATCCGTTGCGCCCCGCCCAGAATTTGTCCCGATCCAAACATACTCGCTTAACCTTTTGCGGCTAGCGTCTTTTTCGTCCGTGGTCCTCGTGTCCTCTTGGGTCGACGGACATTTCCTCCCTGTCAGACTGACCGTGCCTTCGGGCACGGTTTTTTTCGTGGCCGCGCAGCTATCAACGACTGCTCGCAAAGCCGTGAGAAAAGGTGAAGTTTCGCTGTTGACGGGTCCGCAGCCGCGTCGTAGCGTCACTGCCAATGACAAGTCGGCCAGTCCGACAGGGAGAAGGAAAAGGGTCCGCTTGGCGGGCCCTTTTTCTGTTGAGGCGATTGTGACGGCGTTCGGCGGAAACCCCCGCCCTGTCCGCCGCGCGCTTGGCGTTGCCCCCTGACACCGCCCGCGAGGCATGCTACGTCACCGCCAAAGACCGGACCCAGATCCCGAAGGAGCAGTCCCGATGAAGAAGACTTTGCTGATCGCCTCGGCCATCGCGCTTGCCAGCGCCTGGCCCGCTCTGTCCCAGGAAACCGCGACCGACACACCCGCCGCCGAGGCACCGGCCGCGGAAGCGCCCGCCACCGACGCCCCCGCGACCGAGGCTCCGGCAGCAGACGCCCCCGCGTCCGAGGCCCCTGCAGCCGAGGCACCGGCCAACGGCTCGGCGGTGAGCGACGCGCTCGATCTCGGCCAGACCGACGGCGAAGCGGCCCCGGCCGCGCAGGAGGATCCCTCCTACATCAAGGCCGAGACCGGCGACTGGCGGGTCGAGTGCCTGCGGGTGCCCGAAGGCCAGACCGAACCCTGCCAGCTCTACCAGCTTCTCGAAGGCGCGGATGGCGCGTCGGTGGCCGAGGCCCGGCTCTTCAAGGTCGAAGGCGGCGAGGTTGCCGGTGGCGCGAATATCATCGTGCCGCTCGAGACGCTGCTGACCCAGAAGCTCGCGATCCAGGTCGATGGTGGCGCGACCAAGCGCTACGATTTCGCCTTCTGCACCCAGATCGGTTGCCTCGCCCGGATCGGCTTCACCGCGCAGGACATCGCCGCGTTCAAAGCTGGCAATGTCGCCAAGGTGAGCATCGTTCCCGCGCTCGCCCCCGATCAGCGGGTGACGGTCGAGATGTCGCTTTCGGGCTTCACCGCCGGGTTCGACCAGCTCGAGCCGCTGCCGCAGTAAGGCCGCCCATCCGAACACAATGAGACGCCGGGCCATCGTGCCCGGCGTTTTTCGTTGGCGCTCAGAGCCGTCCGATGCCTTCGAGCACCGCGCGCGCCGCACGCTCTCCGGGGGGCGGGCCGCCCTGCCCGAGCCGCTCCATCGTCAGCGCCATCGCCGCGTCCTGCGCGCCCGGCGCGTCGAGCACCGACAGGAGCGCGCGGGCGATCGGCTCGGGGCGGCAGTCCTTGCCGATGAACTCGGGCACCGCGCGGGTCTCGGAGACGAGGTTCACCAGCGTCACGGTATCGGTCAGCAGCATCCGCCCGATGATCTGGCGCGAGAGCCAGCCCATGTCATAGGCCACCAACATCGGCGTCGCCGCCGCGGCCAGCTCGAGCGACACCGTGCCGGAGGCGGCGAGCGCGACATCCGCGGCGCCGAAAGCCGCGCGCTTCTCGGCGCTCCAGACCGCGCTTTCGCGCTCGCGGGGATCGAGGATCACGGGAGCACCGGGCCAGTCGGCGACGGCCTCGACGACCTTGTCGGCCACGCCCTGCGCCGCCGGGATCACCAGGCGCAACTCCGGACGCCGCTCGGAGAGACGCCGCGCCACCGCGCCGAAGACCGGGGCAAGCCGCGCTACCTCGGAGCGGCGCGACCCGGGCAGGACGAGCGCGATGGGCGCGTCCCCGATCCCGGTGCTGTCGCGGAAGGCCGCGCAGTCCTCGGCCGAGGCCTGCGGGTCGGTCACGACCGGATGCCCGACGAAATCGCAGCGCATGCCCTCGGCCTCCATGTAGGGCGGCTCGAAGGGAAACAGCGCCAGCACCTGGTCGATATGGCGCGCCATCTTCGCGGCGCGGCCCGGACGCCAGGCCCAGACGGTCGGAGCCACGTAATGCACGGTCCTGAGCTGCGAGCGCGCCTTGATGATCTCGGCCACGCGGAGCGAAAACTCGGGAAGATCGACCGTGACCACCACGTCGGGCTGCCAGTCGATGGCGGCCTCGGCGGTCTCGCGGATGCGGCGTTTGAGGCTGCGGTATTCGCGCAGGATCTCGGTGATGCCCATGATCGCGATCTCGTCCATCGGGAAGAGGCTCTGGAGCCCCTCCTCGATCATGCGCGGACCGCCGATGCCGCGGACCTCGATCTCCTCGTCGGGCAGAAGCGCGCGCAGTCCCCGCATCAGCGCCGCGCCCAGACGGTCGCCCGAGGCCTCGCCCGCGGTCAGGAAGAGCTTCATCGCGCCCGGACCCAGAGATAGAGCCCGGCGCGATCGAGACGCCGCAGCGTTTCGTCGCGGTCGAGGACCATCACCCCGCCCGCCTCGATACAGAGACCGGCCAGCCCCGCCTCGGCCGCGGCCTTCGCCGTGCCGGGACCGATGGCGGGCAGATCGGCGCGGCGGTCCTGCCCGGGTTTCGGCCCCTTGTAGAGCATCCCGCTGCGCGTCTCGCGCCCCGAAAGCCAGTCGGCGGTGTCGTCCAGAACCTCGGCCCCAGTGTCCATGAGCCAGGTCACCGGGTCGCCCGCGCCTGCGTCCTGGCCCAGCCGCGCCAACATCGCGTCGGTCCCGGCATCGTCCTCTTGCGCGAGCACCTCGGTGCCGCGGATCACGCAAGCCTGACCGAGATCCGCCGCGCCCTGCTGGGCGAGCACGCCGTCGCCGACGCGGGCTTCGGTCTTGGCGATGGCGGGCGGCTGCGTGCGGGTCGGGACGCCCGGGTCGGGCAGAAGCGACGGCGCGGCCTCGTGCGCGGCCAGAAGCGCGAAGCCCGCCTCTTCGAAGAGCGCCATGACGCGGCGGAGCGCGCCGTCGTCACCCTGCCCCAGGGCCTCGGTCAGGCGCGGCACCAGCGGCGCGGTCGCGGCGTCGATGCGGGAGGGGTCGATCTGCGGACGCCGAATCGCGCCGCAGAGGCAAACCCGGGTCACGCCGCGCGCGCGCAGCGTCTCGAAGAGGCTGCCCAGGGTCTCGAGCCTAAAGGTCATGTCCGGCGTCAGATCGTCCGGCAGGAAGCCGTCGAGCGCCGCCACCAGGGGCCGCTCGACCTGCGCTCCGGCCACAGCCTGCGGCAGCCGCCCGCGACCTGCGATCAGCGCCAGCATCTCAGCCCGGGGTCAGGAAATGGCGGTCGGTATCGGCGAGGATGAACGCCACGATCTCGCGCACATAGTCGCTCTCGGTCTCGTCGCCCAGACGGCGGGCGCGGTCGGCGAAGGGCCCCTCGCCCTGCGCCAGCATCTGGAAGGCGGCGCGCAGCGCGGTGATGTCCTTTCGCGCCACGCCGCGGCGTTTCAGACCCACGAGGTTCAACCCGTCGAGCTTGCCGCGCGGGGCCTGGACGAGGCCGTAGGGGATCACGTCGTTCGTCACCATGGTGACAGCGCCGATGATCGCGCCGCGCCCGATCCGGACCCATTGATGCACGCCCGAGAGCCCGCCGACGATCACGTCGTCCTCGAGCACGCAATGCCCTGCCAGCGCCGAGTTGTTCACGAGGATGCAGCGGTCGCCGACCTGCACGTCATGGGCGACATGGCAGCCCGCCATGAAGAGCCCGTCATCGCCGACGCGGGTCAGCCCGCCGCCGCCCTCGGTTCCGGCATTCATCGTGACATGCTCGCGGATGCGGTTGCGCTTGCCGATCTCCAGCCGCGTCTTCTCGCCCTTGAACTTCAGGTCCTGCGGGGTCTCGCCGATCACCGCGAAGGGGAAGATCACGGTGTCTTCACCGATGACGGTCTCGCCGGTGACGACCACATGGCTCTTCAGAACAACACCATCGGCAAGGCTGACCTCGGGCCCGATATGGCAGAAGGGACCGATGGTGACGTTGTCGCCGATCTTCGCGCCGTCCTCGATGACGGCGGACGGATGGATACCGCTCACGCGGGCAGGTCCATCATCGCGGTGAACTCGGCTTCGCAGGCCATCTCGCCGCCGACCGTGGCACGGCCGCGGAACTTCCAGACCTTGCCGCCGGGCTTGCCGCGCAGCGTCTCGAGCTCCATCCGGAGCTGGTCGCCCGGGATCACCTTGCGGCGGAACTTGCAGCCGTCGATGCCCATGAAATAGATCAGCATCTCCTTGTCCTGCAGCTCCATCGTCACGCCGACCATGACGGCGGCGGTCTGCGCCATCGCCTCGACGATGGTGACGCCGGGCATGATCGGAGTGCCGGGGAAATGGCCCTGGAAATGCGGCTCGTTCATGGTGACGTTCTTGAGGCCCACCGCGCTTTTCGTGCCGTCGATCTCCTCGACCCGGTCGACGAGCAGGAACGGATAACGATGCGGCAGAATCCGCTGGATAAGCTGAATGTCGGCGCTGGTGGGCGTATCGGCCATGTCTCGTCCTTCTTGGCGGGCAGTATCCGGTCTGCCTAGCAACCGCCGCCCGCTCAGGCAAGCGCGCTCAGTTTTCGGGAAGCGCGCTGCCGTCGCCGAAGGCCGCGTTGACGCGCGCGATGGCCGCGTCCGTGACATCCGTGGTCGCGAGCGAGAAGAAGACCGAGCGCCGGTCGAGGATCATCGCCGCGCCGCGATCCGCGAGAAGCCGGGTCAGCACCGGCTGGGCAGCGTCGAGAAAGCGCCTCCGCTCCTCTTCCGAGCGGGTGCCGAGCGCGCGGGCCTTGGCGTCCTGGGTCTGGCGCAGCGACTGCACCTTCTCGTCGAACGCATCGGCAAGCGCGCGGAACTCGTCGGCCGGCACACGGTCGCGCTCTTCGGTGAGGCGGCGCTCTTCCTCGGTCAGATCGGCCTCGATCCGGCGGTTCTCGGCGGCGATGGCCTGCCCCTCGGCCTCGATCTCGCGGCTGACCCGCGCGCCAAAGGCGCTTTCGGCGTAAAACCGGTCAGGCTCGATCGTCAGGATCGCGCTCGGCCCCGGTGCGATCGGAGCCGGTTGCTGCTGCGCCCCGGCATGTCCCGGGAGCGCCAGGGCAAGAAGCGCCGCGGCCAGCGCGATGCGCATCCGCATCAGAAATCCGTCTGGATCGTCAGCTCGAAGTTCTGGTCCTTGTCGCGATCTTCCTTCTGGAGGGTCTCGGTGAAGTTGAAGCGCAGCGGACCGAGCGGCGTGTCCCAGAGAAGCGCGGCGCCGACGACCTGCCGCCATGCGCCATCCTCGTAGAGGACGTCCGAGTTTGTCTTGTCGAGCCCCCAGAGATTGCCGACATCGTAGAAGAGACCTCCGCGGATGCCGTATTCCTCGGCAAAGCCCAGCGGGAACTCGGCCTCGAGCCGGGCGACGGCGAAGTAATTGCCGCCAAGCGCGTCATCCACATCCGCCGCATCGTTGTATTCCCGCGGGCCGATGCCGCCGGGCTCGAAGCCGCGCATCAGGCTGGAGCCGAGGAAGAAGCGGTCGGTCACCCGGCTGCCATCGCCGGAGTAGTTGACCGCGCCGGCCTCGACCGTGGCGCGCAGCGTCACGTCCTCGTTGAAGGCAAGCCGCTGCGCGACCGCGCGCGCGGTGGTCTTGACGAACTCGGTATCGCCGCCGAGCCCGCCGAAATCCTGACCGAATTCCAGAAGCACGCCCGCGTCGGGATCCAGCCCGGTGCGGCGGGTGTCGTAGCTGAAGGTGTAGCCGATCGAGCTTTCGATGAGCTTGCCGCGCTCGGCCTCGGCCTTGACCAGTTCGCCGGTCTCGTCGATCGAGCCGTCGGGGATCGACAGGTCGGTCGATTGCAGCGTGTAGCGCAGTTGCAGGCGCGAGCTGTCGTTCAGCGGGAAGGTCAGCGACGGCGAGAGAGTGCCCACCTTGGTGTTGTAGCGCGCGTTGTCCTGCTCGGACTCGTAGTAGCTGAGGTTCAGGCCAAAGGCGACGTCGCGACCGAGAAGCGCGGGCTCGGTGAAGCGGAAGAAGTAGCGCGAGTTGTCCGAGGCGGTGTTGACGCCCAGCGACAGCTGCTGGCCCCGGCCGAGGAAGTTGCGCTCGGAGAAGGAGATCGCGGCGCCGAAGCCGGAATTGGTCGAGTAGTTGCCGCCGAAGCTGATCGAGCCGGTCGGCTGCTCGGTCACGTCGACATCGACGACCACCTGCTGCGGGGTCGAGCCTTCGCGGGCATCGACCTCGGCATCCGAGAAGAAGCCCAGCGCGCGAATGCGCTCGGCGGCGGCGCGGATTTCGCGCGGGTTGAACGGATCGCCCTCGACGGTGTCGAACTGGCGGCGCACGACGCGGTCGAGCGTGGTGGTGTTGCCCTCGATGTCGATGCGCTCGACGAAGATACGAGGGCCGCGGGTCAGCTGGTAGGTCACGTCGAGCGTGACATCGCGGTCGTTGCGATCGATGCGCGGCTCGACCCGGACGAAATCGAGACCCTCGCGGATCGCCATGCGCTCGAGGCGTGCGATGTCGGTCTCGACGGCGCTCGGGCTGTAGACCTGGCCGCTGCGCATCTTGATGGCGCGCTGGAAAGCATCGGGATCGACCCCCGGCATATCCGAGACGACCGAGACGTTGCCGACCTTGAATTGCTGGCCTTCCTCGATGTTGAAGGTCACGAAGAAGGCGTCGCGCTCCTCGGTCAGCTCGGCATTGACGCCGAGCACCCGGAAATCGACGAAGCCGCGCGAGGCGTAGAAGTCGCGCAGAAGCTGCTGGTCGAATTGCAGGCGATCCTCGACAAGGCTGTCACGGGTGACGAAGGCCCTCAGAAGGCCCGCCTGGCGGGTCTCGATGGCGCGGCGCAGGCGGCGATCCGAGAAGGCGCGGTTGCCGTTGAAGGCGATGCGCTCGACCTCGACCACCCCGCCCTCGAACACCTCGAAGACCAGGTCGACGCGATTGTCGGAGCGGCGGATCACCCGCGGCTGGACGCGCGCCGAGATGCGGCCCTGCGCGACATAGGCCTCGGCGATCGCGTTGGCGTCGGCCTCGGCCTGCGTCGGCGAAAAGACCCGGCGCGATTGCGACTGGATCACCGGCTGCAGGTCTTCGTCGGAGATGCGGCTGTTGCCCTCGACCGCGATGGTGTTGATCGTCGGGTACTCGACGACGCGGATCACCAGGGTGTTGCCCTGCGGAACGATCTCGACGCTCTCGAAGAGGCCCGACTCCTGAATGCGCTGATAAGCCGAGTTCAACTCGCCGGCCGACACGGTCTGACCGCGCGCGATGCCCGCATAGGAGAGGATCGTGCCCGGTTCGACGCGCTGGTTGCCCTCGATCGAGACGTTCGAGAAGGAATAGGATTGGGCGACGACGCCGTTTGGAAGGGTGGTGGCGGCAAGAGCGAGGATCAGCGCCAGCGCGGTGGCCGATCTGCTGGCCCGGCCGAGGCCGGAGCGGCCTCCGAAGATGCTGTCCGACATGCCCGCTCATCCCTTTTTTCTCTGGTCCCTTGGGCGAGTCCAGTATCGGGATTGACGGGCCTAGTCAAACCTCCGCGCGGGCAGCGCGAAGGGTCGTGGCGGGGGTGTCACGTGCAGGGGCTGTGCGCGGCCTGCACGAGCGTCAAAGCGAGCTGAGAGCCGCGCCGATCATCAGGGCCGCACCGAGCGTGCCCACGAAGAGCAGACGGTCGGTGTTGAGCCTCCAGATCAGCTGAAGTCCGCGTGCGCCGTGAGTGATGGTCTGCATGTCTTGGGCCCTTTCCTTGAGGTTCCAGTGCCATGCCTAACGCCGGATTCGGGCAAAGTTTTGGCAAATGCGGGGCGGCGCGATGCCGATGCGGGTGCTGGCACATGCAAGCGTATCAGCCCCTGCCAGGCCGGATCTCAGGCAGGTACGAGGGTCGATACCTGTCGTTGGGGGCGGACCAGCAGAGAACCGCTCATGGCTCGGCCGGGCACATCTCCGGTTCCGAGGCATGTCTTGGCGGAGGCGAGCATCGCCTCCGCCGATACGCGCGAAGGAGAGGCTTTTCGCCCCTCCTACCTGCGGGAGAACCCGCGTGAGGCCCGGCTCACACCGGGCCCGCGCTTACGGGCAGAAGATGTCGTTCGAGAGCGAGAAGATCATCAGGCCGAGCACCAGCGTCAGGCCCACCGTCATCAGGAATTTCAGCGCCCGGTCCGAGGGTTTGCGACCCGCGACGGCCTCATAGGCGAAGAAACACAGATGGCCACCGTCGAGCACCGGCACTGGGAAGAGGTTCAGCAGGCCGACCGCTGTCGAGAGGACCGCGATGAACCAGATGAAGCTCTGCGTGCCCTGGCTCGCCATGTCCGCCGAGGTCTCGGCAATGCCGATCGGGCCCGACAGGTTGCAGGTCGAGATCGCGCCGGTGATGATATGCCCCATCGCCGAAAGCGAGCCGGTGATGATCGCCCAGGTCTGCGACACCGCGCCGGTCATCGAGGCGAGTACGCCCGGGAACTCGGTGGCGGGATCGAAGTAGATGCCCCCCGTGACGCCGATCCGGTAGACGGTGCGGTAGGAGCCATCGGGCTGCGGCTCGTCGGTGCGCTTGGGCTGCAAGCTCAGGTCGAGCGTCTCGCCACCGCGCCAGATCTCGAGCGGCAGCGCCGCGCCTTCCGATCCCTCGACGGCGTCGCGAAGCTGGCTGAAGGCGAAGATGTCCTGACCGTCGATGGCCAGGATCGCGTCGCCCGGTTCCAGCCCGGCATCGGAGGCGGCCGAGCGCGGCACCACGTTGGTGATCAGCGGCGGGAAGGGATAGGGGCCGGTGAAGCTCTGCTCTTCTCCGTCGCGCAGGACCACGTAGTCGAGCCGCGGCTCGAGCGGCACCGGCGTCGGGAAGTAGCCGCGCACATCGGGATTGTTGACCGAAGTGGGCTCGATCCCGCCGATCGACAGGATGACGTCGCCTTCCTCGAGCGGCTGCTCGACCGGCAGGGCGCGCAGCTCGCCGACCGTCAGCGGATCGGAGGTCTGGCCCTGCAGCATGAAGATGCCTGCGAAGACGAAGAAGGACAGGATGAAGTTGAAGACCGGACCCGCCGCGACCGTCAGGGCGCGTGCCCAGAGCGGAGCGCCGTTCATGGTGCGACGCGCCTCGCTCTCCGAGAGCGCGTCCATCACGGTCTCGTCCGCCCCTCCGGATGCGTTTGCATCGCCCTTGAATTTCACGAAGCCGCCGAAGGGCAGAAGGGCGAATTGCCAGACGGTGCCGTGCTTGTCGGTGCGCGAGAACAGGACCGGGCCGAAGCCGAGCGAGAAGACCTCGGCATGGATGCCCGACCAGCGGCCGACGATGTAATGGCCGTATTCGTGCACCGCGACGATGACAGACAACGCGACCACGAAGGCCAGAACCGTCCAGAGAAACCCGCCGAATTGCGGAATCAGCGATACCATATCCAAAAGAACGATCCCCTATACCTGCTCAATGATCAAACGCGCCTCTTGCCGAGCGAGTTGGTCAGCCTCCCGCACGTTATCAAGACTGATCTCGACAGCAATATGGCCCCCCCGGGCCGAAATCCGGTCAAGCGTCTCCTCGACAACACCTGCCATGCGCGGAAAGCTGATCTCGCGCGCGATGAAGGCGTCGAGCGCCACTTCCTTGGCGGCGTTGAACACCGCGCCCGCGAGTCCCCGCACCTCCATGACCTCGCGCGCGAGGCGGAGCGCGGGCCAGCGCGTCTCGTCGGGCGCGCGGAAGGTGAACTGGCCGATCTGGGTGAGGTCGAGCCGTTCCACCGGAAGGGCGCGGCGCTCTGGATGGTGGAGCGCGAAGCCGATGGCATGGCGCATATCCGGCGGGCCGACATGGGCCATGAGCCCCCCGTCGCAGAAGCCCACGAGCGCGTGGATCATCGACTCGGGATGGATCACGGCTTCGATCCGGGCAGGATCAAGACCGAAGAACTCTCGCGTTTCAATGAGTTCGAGCGCCTTGTTGAACAAGGACGCGCTGTCGATGGTGATGCGCTGGCCCATCGCCCAGTTGGGATGGGTCGCGGCCTCTTCCGGCGTCGCCTCGGCCAGACGCTCGACTGGCCAGTCGCGGAACGCCCCGCCCGACGCGGTGATGATCACCCGCTCGACCGCCGAGATGTCCTCGCCGATGAGCGCCTGGAAGACGGCCGAATGTTCGCTGTCCACAGGCAGAACCTGCCCGCCATGCCGCTCGGCAGTGGCCATCACCAGCGGACCGGCGCAGACCATACTTTCCTTGTTCGCGAGCGCCAGCGTCGCGCCCTGCTCAAGCGCAGCGAGGCCCGGCGCGAGCCCCGCGGCCCCGACGATGGCCGACATGACCCAGTCGGCGGGGCGCGAGGCGGCCTCGGTCAGTGCTGCCTCGCCCGCCGCGGCCTCGACGCCAGAGCCCGCGAGCGCCTCGCGCAGCGCGGGCAGCGCGTCCTCATGGGCGGTTACGGCAATCTCGGCGCGCAAGTCGCTGGCATCCTTAGCCAATTGCGCGATGTTGCGGCCGCCGGTCAGGGCGACGACCTCGTAGCTCTCGCGGTCGCGCCCGATCAGATCGAGCGTGTTCTGCCCGATCGACCCGGTGGCCCCCAGGACGGAGATGCGACGCGGACGTGACACGGGGGTCAGAGCCCTCCGACGCCCGGCGGGAACCCGACGATCTGTCCGGCGATCAGGATGAAGAGCGCCGCCCCGAGCATCCCGTCGAAGCGGTCGAAAAGGCCGCCGTGACCCGGGATCAGGTTGGAGCTGTCCTTGACCCCGGCCCGACGCTTGATCGCGCTTTCGGCCATGTCACCGATCTGGCTGGCCATGGAAACGGCGATCGAGAGGCCGATGAGCCCAGTCCCCGCGCCTGTCATCGCGACGAAGATCCACCCCACCAGCGCCGAGGCAATCCAGCCCGCAACCGTGCCGGACCAGGTCTTCTTCGGGCTGACCCGCGGCCAGAATTTCGGCCCGCCGATGGAGCGTCCGGCGAAATACCCGGCGATATCGGTCGCGACCACGACGAGCACCAGCCAGACCATCCAGACGAGGCCATATTCATCCCGGAGCGCCATCATTCCGTATCCGGCGAGCAGGATCAGGGCCGCGAAGCTGGCATAGGTCACCCCGCCCCGCTCCATCCGGCCGAAGCCCAGCATCGACGGGGCGAGCACCAGCGGTAGCGCCCAGCCGCCGGGCACCTCGATGGCGACGAAGGTCACCACACCGGCGAAGCCGCCCAGCAGAAGCGCCGAGCGGTTGCGCCGGTCGTCGAGCATCGAGACCAGTTCCCAGACCATGACACCGCAGATGAGCGCCACGAGGAGGTGGAAGATCAGACCGCCGATCCAGACGCCGGCCATTCCGACGCCGACCAGAACGACCCCGGACATCACTCGTTCGCCGAGATCGTTCCAGTTGGAACCACTCATGCGGGCACGGCACCGTAGCGGCGGTCGCGGCGGCCATAGGCGCGGGTCAGCGCCTCGAACTCGGAGGCGCAGAAGTCCGGCCAGAGCGTGTCGACGAACTCGTATTCCGCATAGGCGGACTGCCAGAGCAGGAAGTTGGAGATGCGCGCCTCGCCGCTGGTGCGGATCACCAGGTCGGGATCGGGCAGCACGCAGGTATCGAGATAGCGCGGCAGGGTCTCTTCGCCGATCTCGGCGGGATCGAGCCGTCCGGCGGCGACATCCTCGGCCAGCCGCTTGGTGGCGCGGGCGACCTCGTCGCGGCCGCCGTAGTTCAGAGCGATGGTGAGATTCACGCCGGTGCAATGCCCCGTCATCTCCTCGAGCTCGTCCATCAGGCAGCGCAGCTTCTTGTCGAGCTTCACGCGGTCGCCGATGAAGCGGACCCGCACGTTTTCCGCCCGAAGGCTCGCCGCCTCCTTGGTGATGTAGCGGCGGAAGAGGCTCATGAGGCCCGCGACCTCGGTCTGGGTGCGTTTCCAGTTCTCGGTCGAGAAGGCGAAGATCGTCAGATACTCGACGCCCGCATCGGGACAGGCTTCGACAATCTCGCGCACGCGGCGGGCTCCGGCCTGGTGCCCGAAGAGCCGCGGACGCCCGCGCTGGGTCGCCCAGCGGCCGTTGCCGTCCATGATGATCGCGACATGGCGCGGTCCGGCGCCCCGGTTGATTGCCTTGGGCATGCTCGCCCTCCTTATCCCTGACCTGAAAACTCTTTAAAACGAACGGGACAGGCCGTCAGACCTGCATGATCTCTTCCTGTTTGGTCTCAAGTGCTTCGTCGACCTTCTTGATGTAGGTGTCGGTCAGATCCTGCACTTCGCTTTCCCAGAATTTCTGGTCGTCCTCGGACATGCCGTCCTTGGCCTTCTTGATCTGGTCCATGCCGTCGCGGCGCACGTTGCGCACCGAGACGCGTGCGTTTTCGGCATATTGCCCGGCGACCTTGGTCAACTCGCGGCGGCGTTCCTCGTTCAACTCGGGGATCGGCAGCATGATGATCGTGCCGTTGAGCTGCGGGTTGATGCCGAGGCCGCTTTCGCGGATCGCCTTCTCGACCTTGCCGACGAGCCCCTTGTCCCAGACGTTGATCGTGACCATGCGCGGCTCAGGCACGTTGACGGTGCCCACCTGGTTGATCGGGGTCATCGCGCCATAGGCATCGACCATCACCGGCTCCAGCATCGAGGCCGACGCGCGGCCGGTGCGGAGCGATGCGAACTCGGTCCTGAGATTGCTCATGGCGCCGTCCATGCGGCGTTTCAGATCGTCGGTATCAAGCTCGAAGTCGTCAGCCATGGGTCCGCTTTCTTGATTGCTAGAATGGTCTACCGGGGCGGCCGCACGCGTTCAACCGCGAAGCGCGGCTGTTGCGTTTTCGTTCCCCGTTGTGGCGCGGTGAGGACAGCGCGTCCCGGAGCGCTCAGCCCGCGACGCGGGTATAGGTGCCCTCGCCCGCGAGGATGCCCTTGAAGCCCCCCGGTTCGTCGAGCGAGAAGACGATGATCGGCAGGTTGTTGTCGCGCGCGAGCGCGATCGCCGAGGCATCCATCACCTTGAGATTCTTGGTCAGCACGTCGTCATAGCTGATCCGATCGAAGCGCACAGCGTCGGAATTGACCATCGGATCGCTGTCGTAGACGCCGTCGACCTTGGTGCCCTTGAAGATCGCCTCGCAGGCCATTTCCGAGGCGCGCAGCGTCGCCGCCGTGTCGGTGGTGAAATAGGGGTTGCCGGTGCCGGCGGCGAAGATGCAGACGCGCTTCTTCTCGAGATGGCGCACCGCGCGGCGGCGGATATAGGGCTCGCAGACCTGGTCCATCGGAATGGCCGAAATCACGCGGGTATAGACGCCGAGGCCTTCGAGCGCCGCCTGCATGGCAAGCGCGTTCATCACCGTCGCGAGCATGCCCATGTAATCGGCGGTGGTCCGCTCCATCCCCTGGGCGGAGCCCTGAAGCCCGCGGAAGATGTTGCCGCCGCCGATGACCATGCAGATCTCGACGCCCATGTCGTGGACCGATTTGACCTCGCGGGCGATCCGCTCGACCGTCGGGGGATGCAGCCCGTAGCCCTGGTCCCCCATCAGCGCCTCGCCGGAAATTTTCAGCAGGACGCGCTTGAAGGCGGTCTGGGAAAGGGCGTCGTCGGCCATGTTGCGCTTCTCCGGTGGGGCAGTCTAGGATTGCGGCCATAGATGTCGGAAAAGGCCCTTGGGGGCAATGCCGCTCATGCGAAGACCCGGGCTTTTTCCGGGCGCGGCGCTTTGGCCAGACCCCGCAGAGGATGCGTGCGGATGATCGACCTCGGACAGATCGACCCGGCTCGCCCGGTTCTGATCGCTGGCCCGACCGCCAGCGGCAAGTCCGGCCTCGCGCTCGCCATCGCCGAGGCTCAGGGCGGGGTCGTGATCAATGCCGACGCGATCCAGGTCTTCTCCGACTGGCGGGTCCTGACCGCGCGCCCGTCGCCGGAAGACGAGGCCCGCGCGCCTCATCGGCTCTATGGGCATGTTCCGAGCGACACGCCCTATTCCGTCGGCCAGTGGCTGCGCGAGGTCGCGCCGCTCCTCGCGGGCACAGAGCGCCCGATCATCGTGGGCGGCACGGGGCTCTATTTCACCGCGCTGGCCGAGGGTCTGGCCGAGATCCCAGAGACGCCCGCGGATATCCGCGCCGACGCGCAGGCCCGGCTGGAGACGGACGGGTTGGCGTCGCTCCTTTCCGAGCTCGACGCGCGGACGCGGTCGCGGCTCGATCCGCAGAACCCGATGCGGGTGATGCGCGCCTGGGAAGTGCAGAGGTCTACCGGCAAGCCTTTGGCCGAGTGGCAGGACGACATGCCCGCGCCGCTCCTGCCCCGCGTCGAAGCGCAGTGCTTCCTGATCGACGCGCCCAAGGCCTGGCTCACGCCCCGGATCGCGCGCCGCTTCGACATGATGTTGGACGAAGGAGCGCTCGACGAGGCGCGCGCCAATGCCGAAGCCTGGTCGCCCGCCCTGCCCTCGGCCAAGGCCATCGGCGCGGCGGAGCTCGTCGCCCACGTGAGGGGCGAGATGGATCTCGACACCGCCCGGGACCGCGCCATCGTCCTGACCCGCCAATTCGCCAAGCGGCAACGCACATGGTTCCGCGCCCGGATGTCGGACTGGCAGGCGCTCGACGCGCAGGAGGCGGCGTGATGGCGACCGGTCCCGGCTTCCTCCGCCGCCCGGCGCGCATCCAGGAGCCCGGACCGCTCGTCAAACCGGTGACCTGCCTGCCCTTCGGCCCGTTCTGCCGCGGCCAGCCCTGGCGGATGGCCGAGCTGCACGACCGCCAGACCGATCTCCTGGTCTGGATGACCCGCGGTCAAGGCCGCGCGGTCATCAACGGGTTGCGCCGCGGCTTCGGCGCCCATGGCGCGCTCTTTCTGCCTGCGGGCACGCTTTTCTCGGTCGAGCCCGGCGCGCAGGCCTATCTGCAGGTCATCGAGGCGCCCAAGGGGCTTCTGCCGCAACCGGTCCCGGGGCCCCTGCTCCTCCGGGTGCGCGACAGCCTTGGCCAGGCCGAGCTGACCGCGTGTTTCGAGGCGATGCAGCGTGAGACCGCCTATGGGCGGACGCATCTGCAGGACGCGCTCCGCGCGCATCTGGGTCTCGTCGGCGTCTGGCTTCGCCGTCAGTTCGAAGCGGGCGCGACCGACCGGCCGCCGGACAATGCCACCACCCGGCTCGCACGGCGCTTCGCCCATCTCGTGGTCGCGGATTTCCGCACCGACCGGGCGATGGCCGAATATGCCGAGGCGCTTGGCGTGACCGCCACCCACCTGACACGCACCTGCCGCGCCGCCTGCGGCAAGACCGCGTCGGAAATCATCACCGAGAGAAAGCTCTACGAGGCCAAGCTCATGCTGGGATCGGCCGGTCCGCCGATCCAGGAAGTGGCGCGGACGCTGGGCTTCAACTCGGCCGCCTATTTCACCCGGTTCATCCAGAACCACACCGGGCTGTCGCCCTCGGCGCTCCGGAAGCGCGCCCAGACGGCCAGCCATGTACGAGGTCCGGCATGAGCGCACGCCATCCTTTCGCGGCGCGCTACGCCGCCGAGCTTCGGTCAGGCGCGTTGTCCCGACGCGAATTCCTGACCCGGGTCACAGCGCTGGGCCTGACGCCCGCCGCGGCCTATGCCCTGGGCGGCTTCGCCCCCGCCGCCGCGCAAGAGCCGATCCCCGCCGATGCCGCGCCGGGCGACCGCATCCTGCGCATCCAGCAGGAGGTGCGCCCGCTGGTCGATCCGCGCACCGCCGACTGGTCCGAGATCGCCAATGTCTATCGCGGCTGGCTCGAATATCTCGTCGAAAACCAGGCGGACGGCACGCTGCGCGGCATGCTTCTCGAGGGATGGGAGGTGAACGCGGACGCGACCGGCTATGTCCTTCGTATCCGCCCGGGCGTCACCTGGACCACCGGCCAGCCGTTTAACGCAGAGGACGTGCTCCGGCTCTTCGACTACTGGTGCGACAGCTCGGTGGCGGGCAATGTCATGTCCGCGAGCCTCGCGAGCCTCGTCGATTCTGACTCCGGCAAACTGATCGAGGGCGCGGTCCGCGCGCGGGACGAGCTGACGGTCGAGATCGCCCTGCCCCATCCCGATGCCACGCTGATCGTGGCGCTCTCCGACTACCCCGCCGCCTGCGTGCCCCCGCGCTTCGATCCGGCGACCATGCTCTCGGCCCCGGTCGGCACCGGCCCGTTCCTGCCGGTCGAGGTCACCCCGGGCAGCCGCGCGATCCTCGTGCGCGACACGCAGCACGTCTGGTGGGGCAACACGGCGCCGGACTTCGGCCCAGTGGGGCTCGACCGGATCGATTTCGTCGATCTCGGGACGGATCCCGCAAGCTGGATCGCCGCCGCCAAGGCGGGCGCCATCGACATGCTCTACGAGAATGTCGGCCCCTTCATCGAAGCCGCCGATGGCATCGGCTGGCAGCGCTCCGAGGTCACGACCGGCGCGACATTGGTGCTGCGCGGCAACCAGACCGCCGAGATCTCCGGACGCAAGCCCTATGCCGAGCCCAAGGTGCGGCGGGCCTTGCAGCGCGCGATCTCGAACGAGATCTGCCTCGAGCTCGGTTATGACAATCGCGGCGAGGTCGCCGCCGATCACCACGTCTCGCCGATCCAGCCCGATTACGCCGATATCGGCCCCGCCCCGTTCGCCCCCGAGACCGCGCCGGTTCTGATCGCCGAAGCGGGCTTCGAGGATCTCGAGCACGAGGTGGTGACCCTCGACGACGGCATCGCCCGCGCCACCGGCGAGGCGATCGTGGCGCTCCTCGTCGATGCGGGCATCCGGGCGAAACAGGTGGTGCTGCCCGGGTCGCGGTTCTGGGCCGGGTGGAAGAGTTTCCCGCTCTCGGTGACCGAATGGAATCATCGCCCTCTGGGCATCCAGACCCTGAACCTCGCCTATCGCTCCGGCGCGGTCTGGAACGAGAGCGGCTACGCCAATCCCGCCTTCGACGCCGCCCTCGACCGGGCGCTCAGCCTTGCCGACGCCGCCGAGCGCAGCGCGGTGATGGCCGAGCTCGAACGGATGCTGCGCCTCGATGCGGTGATCGTGCAGCCCTTCTGGCGCAAGCTCTTCCGGCATTACCGTCCGGGCGTCACCGGGGCCGAGATGCACCCCTCCTTCGAGCTGCATCTCTACAAGCTGGGTCTTGCGGACTGACCGGTCGGAAGGCGCGCGGCCTCAGCCGCCGAGGATGACCTTCACGTAATTGCGGGTCTCTTTGTAGGGCGGCACGCCGCCATGCTTCTCGACCGCGCCGGGACCGGCATTGTAGGCCGCGAGCGCCAGTTTCCAGGATTTGAACTTGGCGAACTGCTGCTTGAGATAGCGCGCGCCGCCTTCGAGGTTCTGCGCCGGGTCGCGCGGGTCGACGCCGAGACGCTTGGCGGTCATCGGCATCAGCTGCGCCAGCCCCAGAGCGCCCTTGTGCGAGCGCGCCGTGGCGTTCCAGCCGCTTTCCTGCTGGACGAGCCGCAGGAAGAGATCCTCGGGGATGCCGTGGCGGCGGGCGGCCTCGCGCGCCATCGTGAGGTAGAGCCCCTTGTACTTGCCCTGGTAGCGCGGGATCGCGGTGTCGGGCTGGACGCCGTATTTCGTGGGCGTCACCACGGTCGGCGGCTGCAGGCGCACCGAGTTGCGGTACTGCTGCGCGGCGCGGGTATCGAGCACCTTGGTCTGGGTCGAGAAGAGCCGCGCGCGGTTCTTCGTCGACAGCACGTCGGCCACGCTGGCAGCCGGAATGGCAAGCGCGGCAATGACCGCGATGGAAACCCCGAAACGAAACACCCTGTCCCCCGAACGTCCCAAACAATCCGGGGCGACTATACCGGGTTTTGCCGCTCTGGCCACCCTTGCGACGCCCAATGGGCCCGGAGCCGCTTACGGTTTCTTAGCCAAGCCCGTGCTAGGCGTCCCCGGGCGTCTCGGGGCGTCGGCGGGTTACGCTCGGGACGGGGCATGGTAAAAGGTCGGTCAGCGGAGGAGAGCCGCAGATTCGCGAGCAGAAGAGAGGTGCCATGGCGGGCAGCGTGAACAAGGTCATCATCGTCGGAAACCTGGGCAGAGACCCCGAGGTCCGAAGCTTCCAGAACGGCGGCAAGGTCTGCAACCTGCGGATCGCGACCTCCGAGACCTGGAAGGACCGCAACACCGGTGAGCGCCGTGAAAAGACCGAGTGGCACTCGGTGGCGATCTTCTCGGAGCCGCTCGCGCGGATCGCGGAGCAGTATCTCAAGAAGGGCTCCAAGGTCTATATCGAGGGTCAGCTCGAGACCCGGAAATGGCAGGACCAGTCCGGCCAGGACCGCTATTCGACCGAGGTCGTCCTGCGCCCCTATCGCGGCGAGCTGACGCTTCTCGACGGCCGCGGCGAAGGCGGCGGTGGGGGTGGCGGCTCCTATGGCGGTGGCGGCGGCTCCTATGACGGCGGGCGCGACTACGGCGGCGGCGGCGGCGATTATGGCGGCGGCCCGAGCCGCGCCCCCTCGCGCGATCTGGACGACGAAATTCCGTTCTGATCCGGCCAGCGCTCCGGAGCGGACAGAGTTAGAAGGGCCCGGTTTCGACCGGGCCTTTTTGTTTGAAAAGCGCCGAAGTGGATGTGCCCTGCGTCGCCCGCTAGGCGCGCAGCGCCAGAGCCTCTTTCAGGAGCGACAGGACCACGTCTCCCGGCACGTCCGAGGTCACGAAGGCCTCGCCGATCCCGCGCGCCAGAATGAAGCGCAGCTGACCGTCCACGACCTTCTTGTCCTGACCCATGAGATCGAGCAGCGTTTCGGCATCCGGAAGATCGCCGGGAATATCCGACAGGTCGGTCTTCATGCCCATCGCCTTGAGATGCGCGCGCACCCGCGACGGATCCTCCTGCGCACAAAGCCCCAGCCGCGCCGAGAGCGCAAAGGCCAGCGCGCAGCCGATCGCCACCCCTTCCCCGTGCAGCAGGCGGTCGGAATAGCCGGTCGCCGCCTCGAGCGCGTGGCAGAAGGTGTGGCCGAGGTTCAGAAGCGCCCGGTCGCCCATCTCGGTCTCGTCGCGGGCCACGATCTCGGCCTTCATCTCGACCGAGCGCCGGACCGCCCGCGCGCGCGCTTCGGCATCGCCACGCGAGAGCGCCGGACCGTTGTCTTCGAGCCAGTCGAAGAACTCCGCATCGCCCAGCAGCCCGTATTTCACCACCTCGCCATAGCCCGCGAGGAAATCGCGGGGCGTCAGCGTCGCCAGCGCGCCGATATCGGCAAGCACGCGCGCGGGCTGGTGGAAGGCGCCGACAAGGTTCTTGCCATGCGGCGAGTTGATCCCGGTCTTGCCGCCGACCGAGCTGTCGACCTGCGCCAGAAGCGAGGTCGGCACCTGCACGAAGCGCACGCCACGGCGCAGGATCGCCGCCGCGAAGCCCGCGAGATCCCCGATCACGCCGCCGCCCAGCGCGACGACCACGTCGCGGCGTTCGATCTTCTGCGACAGGAGCCATTCCACCACACGCTGCAATTCGGCCCAACTCTTGGTCGCCTCGCCGGGCGTGAGCGTCAGCGTGCTGGAGGCGATGCCCTCCGCCGCCAGGGCCGCCTCGAACGTCGCGCCGTGATGCGCGGCCACGGTCGCGTCGGTCACGATGGCGATCCGCGGGCGTGCGAGGAGCGGCGCGATCTCGGCCCCGGCGCGGGCAATCAGGCCTTCGCCGATCCGCACCTCGTAGCTGCGCGCCCCCAGGGCCACAGTAACGGTATCGGTCATGAGAGAGGCTCCAGGATGTCGGGACGGGTCGCGAGCGCCTCGAGCACGCGCCCGGCGGTGTCGTCGATGGAATAATCGGGCTGCGTCGCGACCGACAGATCGGCCAGCCGGTAGACCGGCACGCGCGCCTCGAACAGAGCGGTGAGCGCGCCCTTGGGATCGGCGGTGCGCAGAAGGGGCCGCGTGTCCTTGTGCCGGACCCGCGACCACAAAAGATCGAGCGACGCATCGAGCCAGACCGATACGCCGCGGTTCGAGATCATCTCGCGATTGGCCTCGGACAGGAACGCGCCGCCGCCGGTGGACAGGATGCAGGGCACGCCATCGAGCAGCCGCCCGATCACCTGGCTTTCCTTGCGCCGGAAGAACGGCTCGCCGTCGCGGGCGAAAATCTCGGCGATGGTCATGTTGGCCGCGGCTTCGATCTCCTGGTCGGAATCACGAAACGCCACGCCCAGGCGGGCCGCCAAGGCGCGCCCGACGGCGGTCTTTCCCGCCCCCATCATGCCCACCAGAACCACGGTGCGCTTGAGACGGGCCCGATTGTGACGGGCGGTATCGGCCATCTCCTGCCCATGCTTGCTTTTTCCGCGTGAATGACGTGATCTTGCGAAAAAGGCCAGTTACAAAAGCCAAAAAACTTCTGGGCAGAACGTGAGGCGAGATGGGGCGATTGCTGAAATACCTGGTCTACCTGGCGATCATCGGCGTGATCGCGCTGGCGGGCTATGCCTATATCGGCCCGTTCTTCGGCGCCGATTTCTCCCCGCCACAGACCGAGGTTCGGGTGCCGGTCGATCTGGATGTGGACTGACCGAGCGTCGAGATGTGCCGCGCTCTGGCTTCTCGCCGCCCCCGCGGCGGCGCAGGAGCCACTGACGGCCATCGACTGGCTCGGCGCGACCGAAGGGTTGCCGCGCACGACGGCCTTGCCGCAGCCCGATGCCGCGGGCGCCACGCAGGGCTCTCCGGTCCAGCCGAACGAGCCTCCGGTGGCCGACAGGGTGGAGACGCCCGAGATCACCTCTGCACCGCTCGATGCGCCTTCGGCCGAGGCCGTGGGGCTCTTGCCGGTCTCGGTGACGGGGCTGCCGCGCACGCTCTGGTCGGCAAGCGAGACCCGCGACCTTCTTCCCAAGCTCAACCGGATCGAGGCCGATTACGCGGCCATCTCGGCGCTACTGAACACGCTTCTTCTGGCCGAGGCCGATCCGCCCGCGACCGGCAGCGAAGGCGCTCCGCTTCTCGCGGCCCGGATCGAACGGCTGATGCGGGACGGCGCGCTCGACCCGGCCCTGGCCTTGCTGGACCGCTCGGGGCTCGGGGCCGAGACGCTGTTCGATCTCTGGTTCGATCTCGCGCTCCTGACCCAGACCGAGGACGCCGCCTGCACCGAGCTTGAAGCCAAGCCGTCGCTCAGCGAGGCGCTCGCGCCGCGAATCTTCTGCGCCGCGCGGGCCGGCGACTGGCAGCGCGCGAGCCTCGCCCTCGCCGCGGGCCGCGAGACCGGCACGCTGTCGCCCCGCGATGCCGATCTGCTGGAGCGGTTTCTCGACCCGGAGCTGTCCGAGGGATTGCCGCCGCTGCCGCCGCCCACCGATCCGACGCCGCTCCAGTTCCGCCTCTTCGAAGGGATCGGCGAGCCGCTTTCGACCAACAGACTGGGCCGCGCCTTTGCGGCCACCGATCTCGATGGCGACCAGGGATGGAAGGCGCAGCTCGCCGCCGCCGAGCGCCTGGCCCGTGCCGGAACGCTCGCGCCGAACCGCTTTCTCGGCATCTATACCGAGCGCGAGCCCGCCGCGTCTGGCGGGATCTGGGACCGTGTCGAGGCGCTCCAGCGCTTCGATACCGCGCTGACCGCCCGCGATCCCCGCTCGATCGCCGCGGCGCTCCGCAGGGTCTGGCCCGAGATGCGGGACGCGGGGCTTCTCAGCACCTTTGCCACGCTTTACGGCCCGGATTTGGCGGGCTTGCCGCTCGACGGTCCGGCCAAGCGCATGGCGCAGCATGCGGGGCTTCTGTCGGAAGAGTACGAGACCATCGCCGCCACCTCGGCGCCGGCGGGCGACGCGGCGCGGTTCCTTTTTGCCGTCGCGCGCGGAACCGATCCCGGCACGCCGCCGCCGGACCTGCCCCATGGCGCCTCGGTGCAGGCGGGTTTCGACGGCACGGCCGAGACGCCGCCCCGGATCAAGACGCTGGCCGAGGACGGAAAGCTCGGGGAAGCGATCCTCGTCACCATGCTGGAATTCGAGCGTGGTGCCGCGGGCGATCCCGGCGCTCTGTCGGGTGCCTTGGCCGCGATGCGCGACCTGGGGCTCGAAGACACGGCGCGGCGCGCGGCGCTCGAGCTTGTCGTGACCGCCCTCGAGGCGCGCGAGGCTCGGCGATGAGCGACCGGCTCTGGATTTCCTCGTTCCTCGAAGCGCAGGCGGCCGAGCGCGGCGCGGCACAGAACACCCAGCTCGCCTATGCGCGCGATCTCTCCGACGTGGCCGATTGGCTTTCGGGGCGGGGCCGTGGCTTCGTCGATGCGGAGCGGTCCGATATCGAGGATTACCTTGTGCATTGCGACGCGCAGGGGCTCTCCGTCGCCACCCGCGCGCGGCGGCTTTCCGCGATCAAGCAGCTCTACCGCTTCACCTTCGAAGAGGGGCTCCGACCGGACAACCCGGCGGTCCAGATCTCGGGGCCGGGCCGCGCCAAGCGACTGCCCAAGACGCTGTCCATCGAAGAGGTCGACCGGCTCCTGACCGCCGCCGAGACCCATGGCCGGACGGACACCGACCGCCTGCGCTCGACCTGCCTGATGCAGCTTCTCTATGCTACCGGCATGCGGGTCTCGGAACTCGTCTCGCTCCCGCTCGCCGCCGCCAAGGGCGACCCGCGCATGCTTCTCATTCGCGGCAAGGGCGGGAAGGAGCGGATGGTGCCGCTCTCGCCGCCCGCCCGCGACGCGCTCGCCGCCTGGCTCGCGCATCGGATGGACGAGGAGGACGCCGCGCGCAAGGACGGCAAGCCTGCCTCGCCCTTTCTCTTCGCCTCGCGCGGGAAGGCCGGGCATTACACGCGCCACTGGTTCTATGCGCATATCAAGGATCTCGCGGTGACCGGCGGAGTGTCGCCCGCGAAGGTCACGCCGCACACGCTCCGCCACGCCTTTGCCACGCATCTCCTGGCCAACGGCGCCGATCTCAGGGCGATCCAGACCTTCCTCGGGCACGCGGATGTCGCGACGACGGAAATCTACACCCATGTGCTGGAAGAGCGGCTGCGCGAGCTTGTGCTCGACCATCACCCGCTGGCGCGCGAGGGCTGACGAGCAGCCCGGGACCGAAAGTCGGGGTCCGGAACCCCGGGCGCGCTTGAACTGCCGCCCTGCCCGACCCATAACCGATTGAGTTTCTGCAACCGGACGGGCCGATGGACGCCAGCATTTTCGACACCGCTTTCTGGATCACCGCCGGAGCGATCCTCGCGCTCCTGGTCCTGTCGGGCTTCTTCTCGGGCTCCGAGACCGCGCTGACCGCGGCCTCGCGCGGCAAGCTGCGCGCCGCGGTCGACCGCGGATCGAAAGGCGCCGAACGGGCGCTGAAGATCACCGAGGACAACGAGCGGCTGATCGGCTCGGTCCTGCTGGGCAACAACCTCGTCAACATCCTGGCGACCTCGCTCGCCACGGCGCTTTTCACGCGCATTTTCGGCGAGGGCGGCGTGGCGCTGGCGACGCTGGTGATGACGTTCCTCGTCCTGATCTTCGCCGAGGTGCTGCCCAAGACCTACGCGATCACCAATCCCGAGACCGCCGCCGCGCGGGTCTCTCCGGTGATCCAGCTCGTGATCCTGGTCTTCTCGCCGGTGGTGAGCGCGGTCCGGGTCTTCGTGCGGCTGGTCTTGCGGCTCTTCGGCGTGCAGACCGATCCCGACAGCCAGATCCTCGCCGTGCGGGAAGAGATCGCGGGCGCGCTCAATCTCGGCCATTCCGAAGGCGTGGTCGAAAAGGAGGACCGCGACCGGATCCTCGGCGCTCTCGATCTGGCCGAGCGCACGGTCGAGGAGATCATGCTCCACCGGTCGGGCATCGAGATGATCGACGCCGACAGCGATCCGAGCCAGATCCTCCAGCAATGCCTGGAAAGCCCGCACACGCGGCTGCCGATCTACAAGGACGACCCCGAGAACATCATCGGCGTGATCCATGCCAAGGACCTTCTGCGCGCGATGTACAAGCTGATGCAGGGGCCCGAGGCCTCGATGCAGGCGCTGAAGGAGTTCGACATCCGCAAGGTCGCGATGAAGCCCTACTTCATCCCCGACTCGACTTCGCTCGACGACCAGATGCGGCAGTTCCTGCGCCGCCGCACTCACTTCGCGCTGGTGGTCGATGAATACGGCGCGCTTCTGGGGCTTCTGACGCTCGAGGACATTCTCGAAGAGATCGTCGGCGAAATCACCGACGAGTTCGATCCCGATGCCGATCACGCGATCAAGATGGCCGAGGACGGGCATTTCTGGATCGACGGGCTGATGACGATCCGCGACTTCAACCGCGCCACGGATTTCCAGCTTCCGGACGAGGAGGCCAACACCGTCGCCGGTCTGGTGATCCACGAAGCGCAGATGATCCCGACCGTCGGACAGGTGTTCTCGTTCCACGGCTTCCGTTTCGAGGTCGCGGGCCGCGAGAACAACCGGCTCACTCGGCTGAAAGTACGACCTCTCGAGGCCCGTCCGGAACCGCGCCCGGATCAGTGACGAGGCTCAGCCGGTAGCCGGTCGCCCCGGCGCCGATCTCGACCTGCCCGCCGATCTGCTCGGCCGCGCTTTCGATGAGGCGCATGCCGATGGAGCTGACGTCGTTGCCCGCGTCGAGCTGGGTGGCCTGATCCCCGATCCCGTTATCGCTGCACTCGAGACGGAGTGTGCCGTCGTCGTCGCAGGCGACGCGGATCGTGATCACACCGTCGCGCCCGTCGGGGAAGGCGTGCTTGTTGGCGTTGGCGGCGAACTCGGAGACGATCATCGCCAGCGTCGCGGCCTTGCGGCTGTCGACACGCACCGACGCGATCTCGGCATCGATGGCGACGTTGCCCTTGAGCGATCCGCGCATCAGATCGAGGATCCGGTGTAGATAGGTATCGAGCCGGACCATGTCGAATTCGGAGGTCTGGTAGAGCTCGCGGTGAAGCTGCGCGATGGCATCGACCCTGCGCCCCACGGCCTCGAGCGCGTCGCGGCTTTCCGGCGAGCGGGCGCGTGAGACATAGATGCGGATGAAGCTCGCCACGGTCTGAAGCGAGTTCTTCACCCGATGATCGATCTCGGCGCGCAGAACCTCTTCGTTGCGGAGCGAGCGCTTGAGGTCCATCTGGCGCATCACCTGCCCGGCCAGGACCTCAAGCGCGTGGCGCTGGGTCTCGTTCAGCCGCCGCGGCTTCGTGTCGAGCACGCAGAGCGATCCGAGCGCATAGCCCGAAGGCGTGATCAGCGGCGCCCCGGCGTAGAAGCGGACGGGATCCGTCTCGCTCAGGCACAGCGGATTGTCGCGCGTCCGGCGATCCTCGAGCGTGTCAGGGATCTCGAGCACGCGGGTGCCGAGGATCGTGTGGGCGCAGATCGCCTGGTCGATGGGGGTCTCGGGCTGGTCGAAGCCCTCGCGCGCCTTGAACCACTGGCGGTTCTTGTCGACGAGGCTGATCAGCGCCGTCGGGACCTGGCATATCTCCCGGATCAGCGCGACGACATCGTCAAAGCTCTTCTCCGAGGACGTATCCAGAATCTGGTAATTGGCGAGCTCTTCCAGGCGCTCGTCCTGATTTTCCGGTACGGGTGCTCGCATTGAATGTCGTGGTGCCTCAAGTCATGTGTCAGGGTGACGGACAGCAGCATCGGACCGAGACGCTTCGTGACCGGTTGCGCGCTGCCATATATACCGACACCTCGGGTTTGCAAATTTAGATGGACGATTCTGTCACAAAGATCAAACATGCGAATGTCATATATATTTGACAGTTTCTTGAAGGTCGCCCGGTGAGCGGAACCCTGCCGGTTTTACTGCTCGCAGCCGGGGCCGCGCGGCGCATGCGCGGTGCCGACAAGCTTTTGCAAGAGATCGACGGCGTCCCGCTCCTGCGCCGCAGCGCCGAAGCCGCGCTCTCCGTCTCTCGGAGGGTCTTCGTCACCCTGCCCGCCCCCGAGGGCGCGCGCGGCGCGGCGCTCGACGGTCTCGACGTGACACGCGTGCCGGTTGCCGATCGCGATCTGGGCATGTCCGCTTCGCTCCGGCGGGGCGTCGCAGCCCTGCCCTCCGACGCGGCGGGCGTGATGATTTTGCCAGCCGACATGCCGGAGCTGACGGCGGAAGATCTCGCCGCGCTTCTCGCCGCGTTCGGAGCGGGAGACATGCCCGTTCAGGCCACGAGCGCCGAGGGCACACCCGGCCATCCGGTGATCTTTCCCGCCTCGGACTTCTCCGCCATCGCAAAGCTCGACGGCGATCAGGGCGCGCGGCCCGTGCTGCGCGCGCATGGTGACGCGGTGCGCCGCATCGCTCTGCCAGAAGAACGTGCGCTCGTCGACCTCGATACTCCCGAAGATTGGGCAGCGTGGCGGGCGGCGACGCGCGGCTGAGGCATGAAAAAAGCGGGGCACGACATCGCGCCCCGCTTTGGGTTGCCCATGGTCTAACCGGATGACCCGGGCCGCTGCATAACCCGTAATGTCGGTGGTCGGTGACGGCGGCCCCGGACCTTGTCCGCGGCCGCCGAGATATCCTTACTTCAGCGTCAGGAGCTTGGCCTCGTGCTTCTTCAGCGAGCGACGTGCCGAGCGGTAGGCCTCGAGGCCTTCCTTCTGCTCAAGCTCCGGGAAGAGCTCGAGGATCTCGCCACGCTGCGCGTTGCCGATGCCGTTGAGGCTGTAGTCACCCGGCTGGAAGCTTTCGGTCCAGGCGCCGTTCGAGAGCACCACCTCGTGGTGATCGAACATGAAGTGGATGTAGCTGACCCCGAGCGAGCCCACCTCGTCGACACCGTCAAGACCGGTCAGGTGCTTGGCCGCGGCCAGAACCTCACGCTCTTCGAAGTAGAGCGCGGTCTTGTCGTTGTTGACCAGAACCCGGTGGTTCGGGGACACGAGCATGTCGTGCTCCGGCAGGTTCGGGCCGAGGCTGCCCTTCTGGATCAGGATCGGACGCATGTGCGGCTTGCGCGCCAGCTCGTGTCCGGTCAGGTCCTTGCGACCCACCCAGCGGATTTCCTGGATGCCGTTATCGCGGGTGATGATCCGGTCGCCTTCGCGGAGATCCTCGATCAGACGCTCGCCCTGGGGCGTGGCAATCAGGGTGCCGGGGGTGAAGCAGGGCACGACCTGTTCGATGTTGAAGAAGTCCATCGAGCCGGTGACGTTGCCTTCGCCATCGAGGAACTCGACAGTGCCATCGATGCCGTTCGAGGGCAGATCGCCATCATCGTCGGGACGGACATCCACGAGGCGCCAGTCGAGCCCACGCTCGCCCGCACCGGTCAGGTCCAGCACGTCGAAATCGTCACCCTCGTTGCCGCCGTCGGCGACATCGCCAAAGGCATCCTCGGGGCTGTCGACCACGATCACGTCGCGATCCGCGCCGCCGTCGATCATGTCCGGACCCGCGCCACCGTTCAGGGTGTCGTTGCCGGCACCACCGTCGAGCGTGTCGGGACCGTCGCCGCCATCGAGCACATCGTCGCCCGCGCCGCCGTCCATGTCGTCCGCACCGTCGCCGCCGTCGAGAACGTCGTCGCCGAGACCGCCGGTCAGCGTGTCGTCATCCGCGCCGCCCATGAGCGTGTCGGGGCCGTCGCCGCCGGTCAGGACGTCATCGCCCTCGCCGCCGTCGAGCATGTTCTCGCCCGGACCACCCGAGAGGGTGTCGTCGCCGGTGCCGCCGAGGACGGTATCGTCGCCTTCGCCGCCGTCGAGCACGTCATTGCCCGCGCCGCCGTCCAGCAGGTCGTCGCCGAGATCGCCGTCGAGCGTGTCCGCACCCTCGCCACCGGCCAGCGTGTCGTCGCCTTCGCCGCCGTCGAGCACGTCGTCGCCCGCACCGCCATCAAGATCGTCCGCGCCGTCGTCGCCGTCGAGCACGTCGTCGCCCTCGCCGCCGTCGAGTACGTCGTCATCGGCCGCGCCGTTCAGAGTGTCGTCGCCTGCGCCGCCCATCAGCGTGTCGGGGCCGGAGCCTGCGTTCAGGACATCGTTGCCGTCGCCGCCGTCGAGCTCGTCCGCGCCGTCGCCGCCGTTCAGGACGTCGTCATCCGCACCGCCGAGAAGCGTGTCGTCGCCCTCGCCACCAAGGAGCGTGTCCTCGCCAGCGCCGCCGTCCAGAAGGTCGTCGTCGATGCCCGCATCGAGAAGGTCATCGCCCTCGCCGCCCATCAGCGTGTCGTCGTCGTCGCCGGTGGTGATGGTGTCATTGCCCGCACCGCCCATGACGCTGTCGCGGTCATTCTCGGGATCGGGATCGACATCGTCGGTCAGTTCGGTCGCCGGATCGCCGGAGGCGTCAATCAGGTCGTCGCCCGCGCCGCCGTCGATCGTGTCGGAGCCGTCCTCGCCGGTGACGGTGTCGTCGCCGTCGCCCGCCAGCACGCTGTCGTCGCCAGCGCCCGCATTGATCAGGTCCTCGTCGATGCCGCCGTCGAGCAGGTCATCGCCGTCGCCGCCGAGAAGCGTGTCGTCATCGTCGCCACCGAGGATGGTGTCGTTGCCGGCACCGCCCACAAGGCTGTCGCGGTCGTTGACGGTCGAGATGTCGGTGTCGTCGGCGACCTCGAGGGCCGGGATGTTGGAGCCGTCGATGTAATCGTCGCCCTCGCCCCCGTCGATGGTGTCGGAGCCGTGGCCACCGATCAGCGAGTCCGCGCCGTCGTCGCCGAAGATCTCGTCGTCGTCGATGCCGCCGTCGATGGTGTCGTCGCCGTCGCCGCCCGAGATCGTGTCGCGGTCGTCGCCGGTGGAGATGAGGTCGTTGCCCTCTTCGCCGAAGACGAGGTCGCGGCCGTCATCCTGGTTGGGGTCCTGCGGATAATCGAGCGGAATCGGGGTCGCGCCGTCGGGATAATCCGAGAAGGTGTCGACGCCTGCGATGATCGTGTCGTCACCGGTGCCGCCGAAGATCGTGTCCGAGCCCTGCACATCGGTGATGAGGTCGTCGCCCGCATCGCCGAAGACGAGGTCGTCGTCGATGCCTGCGTCGATCACGTCGGCGCCGTCGCCGCCCTCGATCGTGTCGCGGTCGTCGCCGGTGGTGATGGTGTCGTTGCCCGCACCGCCCGAGACGCTGTCGCGGTCATCCTCGGGATCGGGGTCCTCGTCGAAGCCGTCGAGCGGATCGTCGGCCTGGGTGAAGGGCGAACCGGCGGGCAGGTCCTCGATCGGGAAGACATCGGTGTCGATGCGGCCGGGGCCGGTCGCGTCGGTGTCGATCACGTCGTCGCCGTCGCCACCCTCCACGGTGTCCGAGCCGTCGCCCGAGATCACGGTGTCGTCGCCGTCACCGGCCTCGACACGGTCGTCGTTCGGGTTGTCGCCGGGAATGATGGCGTCGTCATTGTCGATCTGGTCCGGCGGAGTGTCCGGATCGCCCAGGTAATCCTCGTCGATCAGATCGTCGCCGGGCGTGCCCTCGACGATGCCGTCGCGCTCGGGCGTGACGGTGACGGTGACGGTGAGTTGGCCGGTGGAGGTGTTGCCGTTACCGTCATCGATGAAATACGGGATCGTGTCCTCGCCGAAGAAACCCTCGTCCGGGGTGTAGGTGATGGTGCCGTCGGGATTGACGACCGCGGTGCCGTTGAAGGGATCGAACACGCCGGTGACCGTGAGCGGATCGTCTTCGGGATCGGTGTCATTGGCCAGCACATCAACGGTCACCGGCTCACCCGAGGGCGTGGTGGCGAAATCGTCGACCGGGGTCGGCGGCAGGTTGTCCGTCTCGTCATCCTCGTCGACCGTGATGAAGATGTTGGCCGTCGCCGTGCCGCCATTTCCGTCGTCGATGGTGTAGGGGATCGTGTCCTCACCGGTGAAGTCGGCACCAGGCGTGTAGGTGACGGTGCCGTCGTCGTTCAGAACCGCGGTGCCGAAGGACGGCGTGCCGATGGAGCTGACGGTCAGCGGATCGCCCTCGGGGTCGCTGTCGTTTGCCAGAGGAGCGACGGTGATCGGGGTCGCGAATGCGGTCGTCTCGGTATCGTCCACGGCGACCGGATCGTCGTTGACCGGGGTGACGGTCACGACCAGCACGGCCTCGTCGGTGTTCCCGTTGCCGTCGTCGATGGTGTAGGGGATCGTGTCCTCACCATTGAAGTCCGGGTTCGGCGTGTAGGTGATCGTGCCGTCGTCGTTCAGGACAGCCGTGCCGTTGGCGGGCTGGGTGATCGAGGTGACGGTGAGCGGGTCGCCCTCGGCGTCGACGTCGTTGTCGAGCACCGGAACGGTGATCGCGGTGTCCTCGGGGGTCTCGACGGCGTCGTCATTGGCGACGGGCGAGTCCTCGACGGGGCGCACGGTGATGGTCAGGACCGCCTCATCGGTGCCGCCATTGCCGTCCGAGACGGTGTAGGGGATCGTGTCCTCGCCGGTGAAATCCGCGTTCGGCGTGTAGGTGATGGTGCCGTCGTCGTTCAGGACGGCGGTGCCGTTGGCAGGCTGGCCGAAATCGGTCACGGTCAGCGTGTCGCCGTCGACATCGGTGTCGTTGCCCAGGACCGGAACGGTGATCGCGGTATCCTCGGCGGTCTCGACCGCGTCGTCATTGGCGACCGGATCATCGTTGATCGGGTTCACGGTGACGACGATCTCGCCGGTCGCGATGTTCCCGTTGCCGTCGGTGATCGTGTAGGGGATCGTGTCTTCGCCGTTGAAGTCGGGATCGGGCGTGTAGGTGATGGTGCCGTCATCGTTCAGGACCGCGGTGCCGTTCGCGGGCTGGGTCAGGCCGACGATGGTCAGCGTGTCGCCCTCGGGATCGCTGTCATTGGCCAGCGGATCGATGATCAGCGCCGTGTCCTCGTCGGTCTCAACGAGATCGTCATTGGCGATGGGCGCGCCGTTCTCGGCATCGATGGTCGAGAAGTTGACGTCGGAGATCACGACGCCCTGCTCGCCGGTGCCGCCGTTGTCGTAGACGATCTCGATGCGCGAGACCGGACCGGCGATGTTCACCACGAGCGAGCCGTCGGCATCGGTGAAGAAGGTCTCGGTGGTGCCGGAGACCGTGTTGCCGTCCACGTCGATCGCGCCCAGATCGGCAAAGCTGATCTCGGTGGGCGTGCCGTCGGCGTCATAGGCGATGATGGTGATCTGGTCTTCGAACGCGGCGAGGCCGGGCTGGTTGAAGTCCGACGCGGTGTCGCTGGCATCGAGATCGGAGATGCGGAACGAGACATTCTGGACCTCGTCGGCATAGGCCGCATCGGTCGACCGGAAATCGAGCACGGTAGTCGAGGTCACGGTGTCCGGCGCGCCGGGAGTGTCCGCGGTGCCCTCGCCCTGGAGCTTGAGGAAAGAGTTCGGATCGAACGCCCCGTCGGTGCCGACATAGGCGGCCGAGTCGTAGACGAAGGCAGTGGAGCCTGCCTCGCCGGAGGTGAAGGAGATGTCGACGGCGATCCCGCCCGCATCGTAGGTGGTGGACACCTCGCCCTCACCTACCGAAGTCAGTTCCGTGCCGTAACCACCCAGGTCGGTCCAGTCCAAAGTCAAGTCAGCCATCGTTCGACCTTTCACACTCACATGCCGGAACACAGGTCCGGTTGCCATTCCGATCGGGGTCAGCCAGCAGCAGTCGCCCATTCAAGGTGTCGTCCGGACATGTCAGGAAGGTCGCTCGGGATCGCCCAGTCTCGGGGCAAATCTTCTCCGTTGGCGGTCGACCGGGGATTCTCCCGATCTCGCTTCCCTCGCATCCGTCCGGATGACTTAAAGTTCAGCGGCCGCCCCCGTGGCCAGCAGTCAGTCTCACACCCCCCAGTTGGGCGTGACACTTTCTTACGGCTGCAAATGTCTCGAACAAAGCGAAAAATGGCTGAAACCGGGCAGACGATCCGTCCGGATGGACTGATTGCGCCGCATTTCGGCCCGATTTCACCTCGGCCCTCGCTCGGATTGTCTCTTGGATCACGACAGTTGCGGTGGTTTTCCGCCGCGGGGCCCACAATATCTGGGATCCGCCTGTCTCTTTGGCTTGAAGCTGGAAACAGTGAGCGTCGTGGCCCGCGTGGCTTGGTGAAATGAGGCCGCCTGCGGGCACCCCGGAAGCCTTTGTTCGGGCGTCAGAACCAATAGCGGGGCGTCTTCGAAGATTGATCCCGCAAGACGCGAAACCCGCGTCAGAAAATCCGAATCATTCTACTCAAATGCGGCAATGAACGGCCCCGTGAAATGTGGCCGTGCCGTCCAAAAGCCGCTTCCGAGACGGGCTTCGATGCGCAGCACGAGGGCATCGGGGCGCGAAATGTGACGGGAAGTGGGCGGATTGCCCGCAAGAAAAAGGGGGCCCCTCGGGGCCCCCGTTTAGTCTCGCTTTCAGGGCTCGTTCTGGTTCACCGCTCGAGATTTTATGCCTGCGGCCCTGACCGCGCCTGGGGCGAGCGCACCCGCCCCGGGGTTCCGTGTGTCTCGTCGGGGAACGAGGTGGCACCCCGCTCCCCTGCCCCTCACGAACAGCCTGACGTGCCGCCGCAGGTGTTGCACTTCATGCAGGTGCCGTTGCGGACGAGCGTGTAGTTGCCGCACTCGCCGCAGGGATCGCCCTCGTAGCCCTGCATCTTCGCCTTGGTCGAGGCATCCATCGTGATCGCCGTGCTGGCCACCGTCGTCCGCGTGGCCACCGCGACCTCGCCCGCGGTTTCGCTCACGATCGCAGCGAGCGCGGCCGAGGGATCGTCATGCCCGGCGAAGCTCATGGCCTGGCCGCCCTGCAGCACCACCAGCTCCTGCGGCACCCGCTTGCGCAGGTAACCGGTCGAGCTGATCTGCTTGAGCACCTCGAGCGAGCGGGACGCCGCGCTTTCGGACAGCTCCTTGACGTTCGACACGCCCTCTTCCTCGCCGCGGCCGATATCGTCGAAAGTCGCGCCTTCGGGCTTCACATGCGCCAGGTCGGTGCGGTCGAGATAAGAGACCGCCAGTTCCCGGAAGATGTAGTCGAGGATCGAGGTCGCGTTCTTGATCGAGTCGTTGCCCTGAACCATGCCCGCGGGCTCGAACTTGGTGAAGGTGAAGGCGTCGACGAACTCCTCGAGCGGCACGCCGTACTGAAGACCGACGGAGACCGCGATGGCGAAGTTGTTCATCATCGCCCGGAAGCCCGCGCCTTCCTTGTGCATGTCGATGAAGATCTCGCCCAGCGTGCCGTCGGCATATTCGCCGGTCCGGAGATAGACCTTGTGGCCGCCGACGATGGCCTTCTGGGTGTAGCCCTTGCGGCGCTCCGGCATCTTGGCGCGCGCGGTGGCCTTCTCGACCTCCTTGATGACGATCTTCTCGACCACCTTCTCGGCCAGCACCGCCGCCTTTTCCTGCAGCGAGCCGCTTTCCAGGATTTCCGCCGCCTCGTCGTCATCCTCGACCAGCGCCGCCGCGAGCGGCTGGCTGAGCTTGGAGCCGTCGCGGTAGAGCGCGTTGGCCTTGACGCCGAGGGACCAGCTCAGCTCGTAGGCCTTCTGGCAATCCTCGATGGTGGCGTCGTTGGGCATGTTGATCGTCTTCGAGATCGCGCCCGAGATGAAGCTCTGCGCCGCCGCCATCATGTGTATGTGGCTCTCGACCGACAGATACCGCTTGCCCTTCTTGCCGCAGGCATTGGCGCAGTCGAAGACCGGGTAGTGCTCGGCCTTCAGATGCGGCGCTCCCTCGAGAGTCATGGTGCCGCAGACATGGTCGTTGGCCGCCTCGATATCGGCGCGGGTGAAGCCCAGGTGCCGCAGCAGGTCGAAGGACGGATCGCTCAGCTTCTCGGCGGGGATGCCGAGAGCGCCGGTGCAGAACTCCTCGCCTAGCGTCCACTGGTTGAAGACGAAGCGGATGTCGAAGGCCGAGGCCAGCGCGTTCTCGATCTTCTCGATCTGCGCCGTGCCGAAGCCGTGGCCGATCAGCGCTGTGTGGTTGATCGCGGGCGCATTCCCGAGGCTGCCGTGACCGACCGCGTAGGAGACGATCTCTTCGATCTGGCTCGACGAGTAGCCGAGCTTTTCAAGCGCCGCGGGCACCGAGCGGTTGATGATCTTGAAGTAGCCGCCGCCTGCGAGCTTCTTGAACTTCACCAGCGCGAAGTCGGGCTCGATGCCGGTGGTGTCGCAGTCCATCACGAGGCCGATCGTGCCGGTCGGCGCGATGACGGTGGCCTGCGCGTTGCGGTAGCCGTGCTTTTCGCCCAGCCGCAACGCCTCGTCCCAGCTCGACATGGCCAGCTCGACCAGAAGCGCGTCGGGGCAGTTCGAGTGATCGAGCGCCACCGGCTTGGTCGCCAGCTTCTCGTAGCCGCTGGTCGCGCCATAGGCGGCGTTGCGGTGGTTGCGCATGACCCGGAGCATGTGCGCCTTGTTGCGCTCGTAGCCCGAGAAGGCACCAAGCTCGCCGGCGATCTCGGCCGAGGTGGCATAGGCCACGCCGGTCATGATCGCGGTCAGCGCGCCGCAAAGCGCCCGGCCCTCTTTCGAGTCGTAGCTGAAGCCCATGTTCATCAGGAGGCCGCCGATATTGGCGTAGCCGAGGCCCAGCGTCCGGAAGTCATAGGAGAGCTGCGCGATTTCCTTGGACGGGAACTGCGCCATCGTCACCGAGATCTCGAGCGTGAGCGTCCAGAGCCGGGTGGCGTGCATGTACTCCTCGGCCTGGAACTTGCCGTCCTTGAGGAAGGTCAGCAGGTTCATCGACGCCAGGTTGCAGGCGGTGTCGTCGAGGAACATGTACTCCGAGCACGGGTTCGAGCCGCGGATGGCGCCGTCCTCGGGACAGGTGTGCCAGTCATTCACAGTGTCGTGGAACTGGATGCCGGGATCGGCGCAGGCCCAGGCCGCGTGGCCGACCTGCTCCCAGAGCTCGCGCGCCGAGATGGTCTTGGCGACCGAGCCGTCGGTGCGGTTCAGAAGCTCCCAGGGTTTGTCTTCGCGCACGGCCTTGAGGAAGGCGTCGGTGACGCGGATCGAGTTGTTCGAGTTCTGTCCCGAGACGCTCGCATAGGCTTCGCTGTCCCAGTCGGTGTCGTAGGTGGGGAACTCGATCGAGGCATAGCCCTGCCGTGCGTAGTCCAGAACCCGCTTGATGTAGGTTTCCGGGATCTGGACCCGCTTGGCGGCGCGCACGGCCTGTTTCAGCGCGTCGTTGACCTTCGGGTCATAGGCACCGTCCTCGGAGCCGTCGAACTCGCGGATGGCCGAGAAGATGCCGTTGAGCATCTTTTCGTGCATCTTGGAGCCGGCGACGATCGAGGCGACCTTCTGCTCTTCCTTGACCTTCCAGTTGATGAACTGCTCGATATCGGGGTGATCGGCGTCGCAGATCACCATCTTCGCTGCTCGACGGGTCGTGCCGCCCGATTTGATTGCGCCCGCCGCGCGGTCGCCGATCTTGAGGAACCCCATGAGGCCCGAGGACTTGCCGCCGCCCGAGAGCTTTTCGCCCTCGGCGCGCAGCGACGAGAAGTTGGTGCCGGTGCCGGAGCCATACTTGAAAAGGCGCGCCTCGCGGACCCAGAGGTCCATGATGCCGCCCTCGCCCACCAGGTCGTCGGCGACGGACTGGATGAAGCAGGCATGGGGCTGCGGATGCTCGTAGGCGCTTTTGGAGCGCGTCAGTTTGCCTGTCTTGTAGTCGACATAGTAGTGACCCTGGCTCGGGCCATCGATGCCGTAGGCCCAGTGCAGGCCGGTGTTGAACCACTGCGGCGAGTTCGGCGCGGCGCGCTGGGTGGCCAGCATGTGGCGCATCTCGTCGTAATAGGCGCGCGCGTCTTCCTCGGTGGTGAAGTAGCCGCCCTTCCAGCCCCAATAGGCCCATGCGCCCGCGAGACGGTCGAACACCTGCTTGGACGAGGTCTCGCCGGTGGTCTCGGTGCCTTTCTCGGCGGGCTCGGAGCGCCACAGGAACTCGGGCACGCCCGCTTCCTTGACGCGCTTCGTGGCGACCGGGACACCGGCCTTGCGGAAGTATTTCTGTGCGATCACGTCCGAGGCGACCTGGCTCCACTTGGCGGGAACCTCGACCTCGTCGAGACGAAAGACGATCTTACCATCTGGATTACGGATTTCGGAGGCCGTGGTCACAAACTCGATGCCCGCGTAGGCATCCTGGTCGGCCTTGGTAAACTGTCTTTCGATCTTCATTTTTCGCTGCCCCGTTAGAATGACCGTATCTTCGTGCCGGTCGCGAGCGCAGGGCCGCAGGAGGTCGGTCACGGAACCGGACGGTTCCGAGCAAAGAGGCCTTGTTGCCAGGCTTGTCTGTGTCCCCCGCGGCCGAACCTACTACATGTAGTGCTCCATCGACCGGCTCACACAAACTGACGTAAATCCGCGGTTCTGGTCAACGGATTTTTTTGCGGCGGCGGACTATATTTTGTGTTGACCCAAAAACCGCCCACATTCCCTATCCCGGATCGTCACGATTCATCTACAGAATGTGGACAATCCCAGACCCCCGGAACCCCTTGTAGAACGGCTTTTCACACCGGCTTATCCACAAGGCTTTCCCGACGGGCCCGCAGTTTTCCCCAGACTTCTCAGCGCGTGCGGCTTTGCCGAAAATTCAGGCTCCGATGCAATCTCGCCTCGGAATCGCGATAAAAATAGGGCGCTACGCCTTTGGCGCGAGAATCAGCAGGCACGATCGCCGAAGCCTCATGGACGGCCCGGGGCGGCTCGCTGTCCGGGTCGGCGGACAGGCTGAGCCCGCAGTGTCACGATTTGTGCACAGACGGGTTTGCACGCATGAGGAGATCAGGGAAATTCAGGGGCTACCAGATGTAGACGGCGGCGGCGTCGCTCTGCGCTGGTCGGGGCGAGAGGATTCGAACCTCCGACCTACGGTACCCAAAACCGTCGCGCTACCAGGCTGCGCTACGCCCCGACGAGGGCCCGTTTAGCGGTCGTCCCACGGCTTGGAAAGCGGTTTCTCAAGAACAGGGCCAGGCGGCGGTCTGGCCGATGGCCGGATGCTGCATCTCGGCGCCCGGCTCTATGCCGAGCTGCCGGGCGAGCCCGCCATTGATCTCGAGCACGAACTGGATGTCGTCGCCCCCGGGAATGCCGGTCAGATCGCCTGGCACCGCGTTTTCATGCACCTTGCGCACGACGCCATCGGCCCCGGCGAACACCATATCGAGCGGGATCAGCGTGTTCTTCATCCAGAAGGCCACCGGCTGCGGGCGGTCATAGACAAAGAGCATGCCCGTCGCGCGCGGCATCTTCTCGACGAACATGAGCCCGCGGGCCCGTTCCTCGACATCGTCGGCGACGCTCACGCTGAACTGGGCGCTCCCGAACGCGCCGCGCAGCGACACCCTGTCGGTCGCGCAGTCCGCCTGCGCGCTGGCCGTCCATCCGAAGAAGAAGATCAGTCCAGCAAGGTAAGCGCGCTTTCCCACGCGTTGACCTCCGTCGCCATGCGGCCGCGCTTGCCCTCGACCGCGCGGATCGCCAGCGCCTCTCCGGGCTGCAGATCCGCGAGGCCCGAGCGGCGCAGGACCTCGACATGAATGAAGACATCCTCGGACTTGCCGAAGACATTGGCAAAGCCGAAGCCCTTGGCCTTGTCGAACCACTTCACCCGGGCGGGTTCCAGCGGTGCCGAGGCCAGCACGTCGGGGTCCATTTCCTGGAAATCGGCCAGCGGAGCGCTGGTGGCATCCTCGGGCGGATCGATCCGGTGGATGCCAATCGCCTGCATCCCGCGTTCGGTCTGCTGCGCGTCGATCTCGAGCCGCGCGCCATCGGCAACCGAACTCTGACCGAAGTTCCGCAGGACATTGGCATGAAGCAGGATGTCCGGACCGCCCTCGTCTGCGATGACGAAGCCGAATCCCTTACCGGGATCGAACCACTTCACCTTACCCAGGAGGCGGCGGATCGGTTTGTCGCTGTCGGTCACAATAGGTCCAAAATCTCTCGCCATGTCACAGTCATGCGACAAAGATCAAAGGTAAAGCAAGACTTTTAACCCAACAAACAAAGACCCCTAACATTTCACGTGACGTGAATTTTAAGGGTTTAAACGCATCACTGTCCACGCATCGGCAACCTTTTGCCGAGACCACCGAAACCGGTCGTGCAACCGGAAGGCGCCATCGGCCCAGAACTCTATTTCCAGAGGGCGAATGCGATATCCACCCCAAAACGGAGGCCGCTCCGGATTGGTGCCCTGCTGTGCCGTCACCTTGGCCACCTCGGCCATCAGCGCGGCCCGGCTGGAAAGCGGCTTCGACTGGTCCGACGCCCAGGCGCCGAGCCTGCTCTTGAGCGACCGGCTCTTGTAATAGGCGTCCGCCTGCGGGCCGTCCTCGCGTTCGGTGAGCCCCCGCACGCGGATTTGCCGACGGAGCGACTTCCAGTGCATCACGAAGGCCGCCTTGCCGGCCTGGTCGATCTCGCCGGCCTTCACCGAGCCGTAATTGGTGTAGAAGACGAAGGCGTCCGCCTCGATCTCCTTCAGAAGCACCATGCGCGCGTTCGGCAGACCATCTTCGCCCACCGTCGAGAGCGCGATGGCGTTGGGGTCGTTGATCTCGGAGGTTTCGGCCTCCGCGAGCCAGGCACGCGCAATCTCGAACGGGTCCGGTCCCGCGAAAATTCCGTCCCTGTCGCTCATCACCCGCTGCCTCCTGACCTCTGGCACACGCTCGCGGCCTTGATAGCCCAATAGCCTTCGCCTAAACGGCTAGGACCAATTGTCGCTTGGAGATCTGCGATGTCAAACTCTCTTATGGCTGGCAAGCGCGGCCTGATCATGGGCCTGGCCAACGACAAGTCGATTGCCTGGGGCATCGCGAAAGCGCTCGCCGATGCTGGCGCGGAGCTCGCCTTCTCCTACCAGGGCGAGGCGCTGAAGAAGCGTGTCGGCCCTCTGGCGGAAAGCCTCGGCTCGGATATCGTCCTGCCCTGCGACGTCGGTGACGAGGCCTCGATGGATGCGCTCTTCGAGGCGCTGAATGAGAAATGGGGCAAGCTCGACTTCCTCGTTCACGCCATCGGCTTCTCCGACAAGTCCGAGCTGCGCGGCCGCTACGTCGATACCAGCCGCGAGAACTTCCGCATGTCGATGGACATCTCGGTCTATAGCTTCACCGCCGTGATGCAGCGCGCCGAGAAGCTGATGACCGATGGCGGCTCGGCCCTGACCATGACCTATTACGGCGCCGAGCGCGTGATGCCGCATTACAACGTGATGGGCGTCGCCAAGGCCGCGCTGGAGGCCTCGGTGCGCTACCTCGCCGAGGATCTCGGCAAGGACGGCATCCGCGTCAACGCGATCTCGGCCGGTCCGATCAAGACGCTGGCCGCGAGCGGGATCGGCGATTTCCGCTACATCATGAAGTGGAACGAATACAACGCGCCGCTCCGGCGGACCGTCACCATCGAGGATGTCGGCGGCTCGGCGCTGTATCTCCTGTCCGATCTGGGCTCCGGCACCACCGGCGAATGCCTGCATGTGGATGCGGGCTACCACGTCGTCGGCATGAAGGCCGTGGACGCCCCGGATATCACCAAGGGCTGAGGACATGGACGCGGCGCATCTGCTCGCCTTCAACGCCACGCTCCTCGCCGCCCTGGCGAGCCCCGGCCCTGCCCTTCTGCTGGCGCTCCGGACCGCGACGGTCGAAGGGCGCGCGGCGGGGATCGCGACCGGTGCGGGGCTGGCGCTGATGGCGGCGACCTGGACCACGGTCGCGCTCCTGGGTCTCGACGCGGTCTTCGCGCTGGTGCCCTGGCTCTACGGGGCGCTGAAGCTCGCGGGCGCGGTCTATCTTCTCTGGATCGCGGTGCAGATCTGGCGCGATGCGCGCGCGCCCCTGACCGCCACGCCGCAGGTGTCGGGCCGTCGTGCCTTTGCCCGCGGTCTTCTGGTCAATCTCGCCAACCCGAAATCGGTGCTCTTCGCGGGCGCCGTTCTGGTGGTGATCTTCCCCGGCGACCTCACGGGCTTCGAGAAGTCCGCGATCGTTCTCAATCACTTCTGCGTCGAACTTGCTGCCTATACCGCCTTTGCGACGCTGATCTCGACGCCCCGCGCGCGGGCCGGTTACATGCGCCTCAAATCCGGGTTCGACCGGGTCGCGGCACTGGTTCTCGGCGCGCTGGGGCTGCGCCTCATGTTCGGAAGGTAAGACCGATGGATCGACTGCCGCACGAGAAGGGCTTCCACGTCAGCTGGGACCAACTTCACCGCGACGCCCGGGCGCTGGCCTGGCGGCTTCAGGACGCCCGCCCCGAGGCCGGATGGCGCGCGGTGGTCGCGATCACCCGCGGCGGTATGGCGCCCGCGATGATCGTCGCCCGCGAGCTCGACATCCGCACGGTCGATACGATCTCGGTCAAGAGCTACAATCACCAGACGCAGGCCGAGCCGCGCATCATCAAGAGCCCGGACATGGAGATGGTCGGCGACGGATCGGGCGTGCTGGTTGTCGACGACCTCGTCGATACCGGGCGCACGCTCGAGGTGGTCAAGGCGGCGATGCCCAAGGCCCATATCGCCACGGTCTACGCAAAGCCGCAGGGCCGCCCTCAGGTCGATACCTTCATCACCGAGGTCAGCCAGGACACCTGGATCTTCTTCCCGTGGGACATGGCGCTGCAATACGTCAAACCTTATCACGGCGCCGACGACTGAGGCGGAGCGAGACCGGTGACCCGCACGCAAGAGACCTTTGCGCCGCCGGTGATGGAAGCGCGCCGCTGGCTCGAGGACGTCACCTGCCCGCCCGACCGCCCGCTTCTGAACGTCAGTCAAGCCGCGCCGGTCGAGCCTCCGCCCGAGGCCCTGCGCGCCGCCATGGCCGAGGCTCTGGGCGATCCCGCCACCCATCTCTATGGACCCGTTCTGGGCCTGCCCGCGCTGCGCGAGACGCTGGCGCGGCATTGGGCCACGGCCTACGGCTCGGACACGCGCGCCGAGAATGTCGCGATCACCGCGGGCTGCAACATGGCCTTTGCGGCGACGCTGTCGGCGATCACCGGCGAGGGAGATGAAGTTCTTCTGCCAACGCCTTGGTATTTCAACCACAAGATGGCCTGCGACATGGCCGGGGTGCGCGCCGTGCCGCTGCCGACCGGCCCCGATCTTCTGCCAAGCCGCGACGCGGCCGAGGCGCTGATCACGCCCCAGACCCGCGCCTTCGCGCTTGTGAGCCCCAACAATCCCGGCGGCGTCGAATACCCGCCCGAGACGCTCCGTGCCCTATTCGACCTCGCCCGCGCACGCGGTCTGCGGCTGATCCTCGACGAGACCTATCGCGATTTCGACAGCCGCGTCGGTCCCGCCCATGACCTTGCCGCCGATCCCGAGGCCTCGGGCACGCTGATCCAGCTCTACAGCTTTTCCAAGGCCTACCGGCTGACCGGGCATCGCACCGGGGCGCTGATCGCCGAGCCGGGGCTCCTCGCGGAGGTGGAGAAGTTTCTCGATACCGTGGCGATCTGCGCGCCGCAGCTCGGGCAACGCGCGGCGCTCTGGGGGCTCGACAATCTCGGCCAATGGCTGGCCGGGGAGCGCGACGAGATCCTCGCCCGCCGCGCCGCCATCGAGGCCGAGATGCCGCGGCTGGCCGCGAGAGGCTGGCGGCTCATGGGGGTCGGCGCCTATTTCGCCTATCTCGAGCACCCCTTCGCGCTGTCATCGGCCGAGCTTGCCCCGCGTCTCGTGCGCGAGGCGGGCATCCTGCTTCTGCCGGGCACGATGTTCCGGCCCGCCGACGATTCCCGGGGCGCGCGCGAGATGCGCGTCGCCTTCGCCAATATCGACGCGCGCGGCATCGCCACGCTCTTCGACCGTCTCGAAGGGCTGCCGCTGCCCCTTGCGACTGACGCACACGCGACTTAACACTCCGCAACCGTTCGCACCGCCGCATCCGCGCCCCAAGGGAGGTCCCATGGCACTCAAGGTCCGCCGCCTGTCCACCGTCTTCGTCTGGATCCTGATGGGCCTTCTGCTCCTCGGGCTCGCGGGCTTCGGCGCGACCAGCCTCTCCGGAACCGCACGCTCCGTCGCCTCGGTCGGCGACAAGGATGTCGCGATCCAGCGCTACGCCACCGCGCTGCAGAACCGGATGCGCCAGGTGCAAAGCCAGGTCGGCCAGCCGGTGAGCATGACGCAGGCGCAGCAGATGGGGCTCGACACCCAGGTGCTGTCGGAACTGATCGTCAACCGCGCCTTCGACTGGGAGGCCGACCGCATCGGCCTGTCGGTGGGCGATGCCGAACTGGTCAAGGCGCTGCGCGCCATCCCCGCCTTCCAGGGCGCCGACGGCGCGTTCAACCGTGACGCCTACAGCTTCGCGCTCGACCGCGCCAACCTGAGCGAGTCGCAGTTCGAAGAGGACCTGCGCGGCGATACGGCGCGCTCGATCCTGCAGGGCGCCATCGTCGCCGGGGTCTCGATGCCCGACACCTACGCGCAGACGCTGGTGGGCTTCGCCAACCAGACCCGTGATTTCACCTGGGCGCTCCTCGAACGGCCCGAGCTCGACACCGGGCTTGCCGAGCCGACCGAGGACGAGCTGCAGGCCTATTACGACGCCAATGTCGACAGCTATATCCGCCCCGAAACCCGCGACATCACCTATGCCTGGCTGACGCCGGACATGATGCTCGACACCGTCGAGGTGCCCGAGGCCGATCTGCGCGCCGCCTATGCCGAGCGCGAGGCCGAGTTCAACATGCCCGAGCGTCGGCTGGTCGAGCGGCTGATCTTCCCCTCCGAGGAGGCCGCCGCCTCCGCCCGCAGCCGGTTGGACGCCGGAGAGATCAGTTTCGACGACCTGGTCGAGGAGCGCGGTCTGACGCTCTCGGATGTCGATCTCGGCATCCAGTCCCGCGCCGATCTCGGCGACGCTGCAGAAACGGTGTTCTCTGTTCCAGCGGGAGAGGTCGCAGGCCCCGCGCCCACGTCGCTCGGACCGGCGCTCTTCCGCGTCAATGCCGAGCTGGCCGCCCAGGAGACGCCCTTCGAGGAAGCCCAGGAGGTGCTGCGCGACAGTCTCGCGCTCGATCGCGCGCGGCAGGTGATCGATGCGCAGATCGAGGATCTCGACGACCGGCTGGCGGGCGGCGCGACGCTCGAAGAACTCGCCGACGAGACCGAGATGCAGCTCGGCCAGATCGGCTGGACCGGCGCCGCCGAGGACGGTCTCGCGGGCTATCCCGAGTTCGCCGAGGCTGCCGACGCGGCCACCGAAAGCGACTTCCCGACCATCACGCGGCTCGGCGATGGCGGCGTCTTCGCTTTCCGTCTCGACGAGATCAAACCCGCCGCACCGCGCCCCCTCGACGAGGTTCGCGACCAGGTGCGCACCGGCTGGGAACGCCAGCAGATCACCGAAGAGCTCGAAGCCCAGGCCGAGGCGCTCGTCGCGCGTCTCGAGGCTGGCGAGAGCTTCGAAGAGGTCGGGCTCGAGCCGACCTCGCAGAGCGGCTTCCGGCGCTCGGATTCAGTGGACGTGCTGCCCGGCGGCGCCACCGCCCGCGTCTTCCGGCTCGAGACCGAGGGCGACATCGCCGTGGTCTCCGACCCGGGCCGCGTCGCGATCCTGCGGCTCGATGCGGTCATTCCCGCCGATCTCGAAAGCGTCGAGGCGCAGGCGCTCGCCGAACGGCTGCGCGACGAGGCCGCACAGGAACAGGCCGATGCGCTCTTCCGCGCGCTGGCCGCCGATATCCAGACCCGGGCCGGGGTCAGCGTGAACCAGACCGCGCTCAACTCGGTCAACAGCCAGTTGCAGTGATCCGATGGCCGCGCTGACCCCGGATTACGAGAGCTTCGCCAAGGCCTACGAGGCCGGACGCAACCAGGTCGTCTACGCGCGCCTCGCCGCCGATCTCGACACGCCGGTGTCGCTGATGCTCAAGCTCACCGGTGCCGCGCGCGACGCGTTCATGCTGGAATCGGTGACGGGCGGCGAAGTGCGCGGCCGCTACTCGATCATCGGCATGAAGCCGGACCTCATCTGGGAATGCCGGGGCACGGGCGCGCGCCTCAACCGCTCGGCGCGTTTCGACGCAGACGCGTGGCAGGACTGCGCCGAAGACCCGCTCACCGCGCTCCGGGCGCTCATCGCCGAGAGCCGGATCGACCTGCCCGACGACCTGCCGCAGGCCGCCGCGGGGCTTTTCGGCTATCTCGGCTACGACATGATCCGTTTGGTCGAGCGCCTGCCCAACGTGAACCCCGACCCGCTCGGCCTGCCCGATGCGATGATGCTGCGGCCTTCGGTGGTGGCGGTGCTCGACGGGGTGAAGGGCGAGGTCACCGTGGTGTCGCCCGCCTGGGTCTCCGACGGCCAGTCGCCCCGCGCCGCCTACGCGCAGGCGGCCGAGCGCGTGATGGATGCGGTGCGCGATCTCGAACGCGCCCTGCCCCAGGCCAGCCGCGATCTGGGCGAGGCGCATGAGGTCGGCGAGCCGGTCTCGAACTTCACCCACGAAGGCTACAAGCAGGCGGTCGAGACCGCCAAGGACTACATCCGCGCGGGCGACATCTTCCAGGTCGTCCCCGCCCAGCGCTGGACCCAGCCCTTCCCGCTGCCGCCCTTCGCGCTCTACCGCTCGCTCCGGCGCACGAACCCGTCGCCCTTCATGTTCTACTTCAATTTCGGCGGCTTCCAGGTGATCGGCGCGAGCCCGGAGATCCTCGTGCGGGTCTTCGGCCGCGAGGTGACAATCCGGCCCATCGCGGGCACCCGCCCGCGCGGCGCGACGCCCGAGGAAGACCGCGCGCTCGAGGCCGATCTTCTCGCCGACAAGAAGGAACTGGCCGAGCACCTGATGCTGCTCGATCTGGGGCGCAACGATACCGGACGGGTATCCAAGATCGGCACCGTGCGCCCGACCGAGAAGTTCATCATCGAGCGCTACAGCCACGTGATGCATATCGTGTCGAACGTGGTCGGCGAACTGGCCGAGGATCAGGACGCCCTGTCGGCGCTTCTCGCGGGCCTGCCCGCGGGCACGGTCTCGGGCGCGCCCAAGGTCCGGGCGATGGAGATCATCGACGAGCTCGAGCCCGAAAAGCGCGGCGTCTATGGCGGCGGCGTCGGCTATTTCAGCGCCGGGGGCGACATGGACATGTGCATCGCGCTGCGCACGGCGATCGTGAAGGACGAAAAGCTCTACATCCAGGCCGGGGGCGGTGTCGTCTATGACAGCGACCCGGAGGCGGAATACCAGGAGACGGTCCACAAATCGAACGCGATCCGCCGCGCCGCCGCCGATGCCGCCCGCTTCACGGGCTCCGGCAACAGCTGAGATCGGCCCGCGCCCCGCGCCAATCCAAGACGTGAGCGCGCGTCTCAGCCCTTCATCTGTCCATAAATATTCCCGTAGAGCGCGAGAGGCAGAGCCTCTCGCCCGCTTGATGATCGGTCACGATCAGCAAGCCAGACATGCGCGCGGGGCCCGAAGGCCCCGCGCTCCGTCTTGCAGGTCGGCGCGCCGGTTCAGTCGCGTTTCTCCGACCGGAGACCCGCGATGATCGCCCAGCACATCATCAGAAGCACCACGGTGAAGGGCAGACCGGTCGAGATCACCATTGCCTGAAGCGCGGCGAGACCGCCGCCCAGCAGCAGCACGATCGCCACCAGGCCCTCGAAGAGGCACCAGAAGACCCGCTGCGGGACCGGGGCGTCGATCTTTCCGCCCGCGGTGATCGTGTCGATCACCAGCGAGCCCGAGTCCGACGAGGTCACGAAGAACACGATTACTAGCACCACCGCGATGGTCGAGGTTATCGCGGTCAGCGGCAGTTCCGCCAGCATCCCGAAGAGCGACAGTTCCGGGCTGTAGCTGTCGATAACGTATTGCTTCACCAGACCGCCGTCGCCCGACAGCACCTGCTCGATCGCGGCCCCGCCGAACACCGCCATCCACAAGACGCAGACGAGGCTCGGGATGATGAGCACGCAGATCACGAACTCCCGCACGGTGCGGCCGCGCGAGACGCGGGCGATGAACATGCCGACAAACGGCGACCAGGAGATCCACCAGGCCCAGTAGAAGGCGGTCCAGCCCTGGCGATAGCTGTCATCGTCGCGCCCGAAAGGCGTCGACAGCGGCACCAGGTCCGCCACGTAGGTCATGAGCCCCTTGCCGAAATCGGTCAGGATGATCACGGTCGGTCCGGCGATCAGCACGAAAAGCAACAGAAGCGCCGCGACGCCCATGTTGATCTCCGAGAGCACCTTCACCCCGCCATCGAGACCGCGCAGCACCGAGACCAGCGCCACCAGGGTGATGATGATGATCAGGACCACCTGGCTCGTCACGTCATTGGGCACGCCGTAGACGAACTCGAGCCCCGCAACCGCCTGCTGCGCCCCGAAGCCCAGCGAGGTCGCCAGACCGAAAAGCGTCGCGAAGACCGCCAGCGTGTCGATGATGTGACCCGGCCATCCCCAGACCTTCTCGCCGAAGATCGGGTAGAAGGCCGAGCGGATCGTCAGCGGCAGGCCCTTGTTGTAGGTGAAGAGCGCGAGGCTCAGCGCCACCACGGCGTAGATCGCCCAAGGGTGCAGACCCCAATGGTAGATGGTCGCCGCAAGGCCCTGCGCGCGTGCCGCCTCGACGTTCTCGGCGATGATGCTGCCGTCCTCCGCGAAGGGCGACGGTGTCTGCAAGGGCTCGGAGATCGCCATGTGATAGACGGGCTCGAGCACGCCGAAGAACATCAGGCCGATGCCCATACCGGCCGCGAAGAGCATCGCGAACCAGCCGAGATAGGTGTAATCCGGCACCGCCTGGGTGCCGCCCAGCCGCACCGAGCCCCAGGGGGACACGATCAGGAACAGGCAGAAGATCACGAAGATATTGGCCGCCGACAGGAAGAACCAGTCGAAGGTGGAGGTCAGCCAGGGCCTCAGCGCGCCGAAGGCCGCCTCGGCGGTTTCGCGGAAGATCAGCGCAAAGAGCACGAAGGCCACGACCGACAGCCCGGAGATCAGGAAGACCGGGTTGTGGATATCGAAACCGAAGGGACCGACCGAGCCCTCCACGTTGTCCTGCCCGATATCATATTCGGTATCGATGAGATTCACATGGCCTTCGGGCTCTGGCACGCCCTCGACCGTGGTTTGATCCGACATCTCGGAAATCCCTCCTTGGATAGCTCGACGCGGCTCCAGAGGCGGCCCCCGTCCAGTTTTTCTTATTTTGCCGCCCGCCGGAGCGGCTCTCCCGGGATCAATCCTGCCCCGCCGAATCGCGGCAGGTTGTCTGAAAACGACCCTCAGTGGTCCATCTCCGGTCGCGAGCCTAACACGCCCGGCCCGAGATGCGAGCCGTGATCGAGAAAAAATCTTTTGCGATCAATAGATCACTGACCGAAGTTCGCACGCGACCCCTGTCGCACGCCGCTCTAGAGCGACATGCAAGCCGCGCCCGGGGCGCCCGAGGAACGGGCGCGGTGAGGCGTATTGTTCAATGCGATCCGCCCATTGCGGGGTTTTCGGCGGATGGCGGCGGCCGCGTCTTCCGGAGAAGAGGCGGCCGCGCTGATGATCCGAAACTCACTGCCCGAAGCAGATCAGCCCGCGACGTTGACGACCACGCGGCCCCGGACCTGCCCCTTGAGAATATCCGCCCCGAGCTTCGGCAGGTCTTCGAGCGTCGCCGGTTCGACCATCGCGTCGAGCTTCTCCATCGGCAGGTCCTTGGCGATCCGCTGCCAGGCCCTCAGGCGGTTGTCATAGGGCTGCATCACGCTGTCGATGCCCAGGAGGTTCACGCCGCGCAGCAGGAAGGGGATCACCTTCGCGGGCAGGTCCGCCCCGCCCGCAAGTCCCACCGCGGCGACCGATCCGCCGTAGCAGATCTGGCCCAGGACGCGCGCCAGCATCGGCCCGCCGACCGCGTCGACGCAGCCCGACCAGCGCTCGCTTTCGAGCGGCCGCTTGGTGGTCTCGGCAAGCTCTTCGCGCGGCACGATCTCGGTCGCGCCGAGGCTCTTGAGGTAGTCCGCACTTTCCGGCCGACCGGTCACGCAGGCGACCTTGTGGCCGAGATTGGCGAGGATCGCCGTCGCGACCGAACCCACGCCACCCGACGCGCCGGTGACGAGGACGGGATGCTCGCCCGGCGTCACCCCGTGATCCTCGAGCGCCATGACCGCGAGCATCGCGGTGAAGCCCGCGGTGCCGACGGCCATCGCCTGCCGGGTGGTCAGCCCATCGGGCAACGGCACAAGCCAGTCCGCCTTGACCCGCGCGCGGGTGGCATAGCCGCCCCAATGCGCCTCGCCCACGCGCCATCCGGTCAGGACGACCTTGTCGCCGGGGGCATACCGGTCGTCGTCGGAGCTTTCTACCGTGCCCGCGAAATCGATGCCGGGGACATGGGGATATTTGCGGACCAGGCCTCCGCCCGGCCCGATGCAGAGACCGTCCTTGTAATTGAGCGTGGAGTACTCCACCGCGACGGTCACCTCGCCCTCGGGCAGGTCCTCGAGGCCGATCTCCTTGACCGCGGCGCGGGTCTTGCCGCTCTCCTCGTCCTTCTCGACCACCAATGCCTTGACCATCGTCCCTCTCCCTTATCTGCCGTGTCTTGTCGCCGCCGTGGCACCCAAGGGGCACGCGGCTCGTCTGCCCTTCGAGATACCGCGCGTCCGCGCCGGGGCAAGCGCAAAGCGTCAGAGCCGACCGTCGCTCTCCGACATGAAGCAGAGATCGGTGACCGGCGCACGGGCCCCTGCGGCGGTCAGGAGCGCATGGACCTGGCCTCGGTGGTGGGTCTGGTGGTTGAACATGTGCAGCACGCAGAGCGCGACCGGTCGGGTCACGTCGCGCCCCGTGGCGCCGGAATGCCAGCTCATGCTGCCTGCAAGCTCCACCGCGGTCAGCCCTTCAGCCCAGAGCATGATCCGTGCATCGGTCCGGAAGCGTTCGGTGGCCCAGAGATCGGCGCGGGCACAGAGCGACGGGCTTTCGGCGAGGGGGATGCCGGGACCGGCGCCGCCGTCGAAGCGCGACATCCAGATCTGGTCGCCCCAGAGGAGATGGTTGAGCGTGCCGAGGATCGAGCCGAAATGCGCGCCGCGGTCGCGGATCAGATCGGCCTCGGTCAAGCCCTCGACGGCTTCGCGCAACTGGCGGTTCTGCCAGGAATTGTAGCGTGCGAGCGTCACGCAGGTGGTGCGGTCGATCATGTGGCCATCCCCTGCCCCGGGTCGACGCGCAGCATGGCGCGGCGCGGCGGGGCTTTGCAAGACCGGCCGCGAGCGGTCGGTGGCCCCGTCACCCAAGTTTAACCAGTTCGTGCCACGCTCCGGGACATGTCGCGTCGGCACGGTCCCTCCACGCCCGAGCTTTGGCTTCGGGACACGTTCACCTCGCAAGCGGTCGCACGCGGCGAGGTGATGCGGCGCAGGCGGCGCGATGTCGAAAGGTTCTGCGGTCTGGAGCGTTTCCTTGACGAGGTCCGCCAGCGCGGGTTCCAGGCGGTCGAGAATGGCGGGATGATCGTGGTGTTCTGCAATCGCGACCCGATCCGCCGATTGCGCTGACGCCCACCACGGCGACCCGAATTCCGAACCGGAATTCGCGCGAAATCCGGTTCGGATTTCGCCAGCGCCCGGCCCGACGTCTTTTCTTATTTTTTCCGTCGGGTATTGACCCGACAAAAACACTCAGGCAAACCGCCCTCATAAACGGTACCAACTCTGGAGAGCTTCATGCCCATCCGCCTCACCCCAGCGCTCGCCGCCCTCGTCGCTGCCACCCCGGCCCTCGCCGAGGTCAACATCTACTCGCAGCGCCAGCCCGAGCTGATCGAGCCCATCACCGATGCCTTCACCGAAGCCACCGGCATCGAGACCAACGTGGTCTTTCTCGATCAGGGCCTGACCGAGCGCCTGCAGGCCGAGGGCAGCCGCAGTCCCGCCGATATCGTCATGACCGTCGACATCTCCCGCCTCTCGCAAGCGGTCGAGGCCGGCGTCACCCAGCCGGTCGAGAGCGAGGTGCTCGCCGCCAACATCCCCGCCGAGTTCCGCGACCCCGGCAACCAGTGGTTCGGCGTCACCACCCGCGCCCGCATCGTCTATGCGTCCAAGGACCGCGTCGACCCGTCGGAGATCACAACCTACGAGGATCTCGCCGACCCGAAGTGGGAAGGTCGCATCTGCACCCGTTCCGGCACCCACCCCTACAACCTCGCGCTTCTCTCGGCGGTGATCCATCACCACGGCTACGAGGCCGCGAAGGATTGGGCCGAAGGGGTCAAGGCCAATCTCGCGCGCAAGCCGCAGGGCAATGACCGCGCGCAGGTCAAGGCGATCTGGGCCGGTGAATGCGACATCTCGCTCGGCAACACCTATTACATGGGCAAGATGCTCGAGGATCCCGAAGAGACCGAATGGGCCGAGAGCGTCAACGTGCTCTTCCCCAAATTCGAGGAATCGGGCACCCATATGAACGTCTCGGGCGTCGCCATGACCGCGGCCGCCCCGCATCCCGAGGACGCGCTGGCGTTCATGGAATTCCTCGCCTCTCCGGCGGCACAGGAAATCTACGCCGAGGTCAATTACGAGTTCCCGGTCAAGGCCGACGTGCCGCGCTCCGAGCTGGTGGCCTCCTGGGGGGAGTTCACGCCCGACACGGTCAATCTCATGGAACTCGCCGCGCTGCGCGCAGACGCGCTGAAGATCATGGAAGAGATCAATTTCGACGGCTGACCCCCTCCGGCAGCCCCGTCGATCCAACCCCGGAGCGTGTGGCGCGCTCCGGGGTTTTTTGTGCCATGCAAGGCGTGGTGCCCGATGCGGAACCGCGCCCCCTCCCCAGCCGTATCCGTGATCCTCAGCGCCTCAGGACGGCGCGCGCGAAAAGTCGCAATCCTCGCGAATTTCCCGCGCGAGGGGGAACTTACCGCGCGAGTTTCGCGTATGTTGGCGTCATGACAGACGTTTTACGCGGCCAGGCCGCCAAAAAGCCGACCCAGATTCCGCAGCGCGGCTGGTGGGACATCCTCAAGCGCGTGGTGCATGACGTGATCCACGACCATGTCTCCGTGGTCTCTGCAGGCGTCGCATTCTTCGGTCTCCTCGCGATCTTCCCCGCCGTCACCGCGCTCATCTCGATCGCCGGTCTGGTGCTGCACCCGTCTGACGTGGCCGCGCAGCTCGACAGTCTCGCGACAATGCTGCCGCCCGATGCCGCGTCGATCATCCAGGATCAGGTTCTCAAGGTCACCGGCGGCGATGAGAAGGCCACCGGTCTGGCCGCGATCTTCTCGTTCATGCTGGCCTATTATGGCGCGGTCAAAGGCGTGAAGACCCTCATCGAGGGCATGAACGTCGCCTATAACGAGCGTGAGAAGCGCAGCTTCGTGGTGCTGAACCTGACCGCCGTGGCGCTGACGCTGGTGCTGATCGTGGGCGTGATCCTCGCCACATCGGTGATGTTGGTGCTGCCGGTCGTCCTGAGCTTCTTCCCCATCCCTGTGGGCGTCGAGATCTTGCTGACCGCCGGGCGCTTCCTTGTCGCGACCGCCATGGTCATCTTCGGCCTCAGCCTCCTCTACCGCTTCGCGCCGTCACGGCGGCGTCCGAAATGGCGCTGGGTCTCTCCCGGTGCGGTCATCGCCTGTGCGCTCTGGATGATCGGAACCGCGGGCTTTTCGCTCTATGCACAGAACTTCGCCTCCTACACCGAAACCTACGGCGCGCTCGGTGGCGTGATCATCCTGCTGACCTGGCTCTGGCTGTCGGCCTTCATCGTGCTGCTCGGCGCCGAGCTCAATGCCGAGATGGAGCACCAGACCCGGACCGACACGACCGTCGGCCACCCTCGTCCCGAAGGGGCACGCGGCGCGGTCAAGGCGGATACCACGCCCGAAGGCATGCGCGGTCCCGACGCCGATCCCGACGATGTCAGCCGGGTGGGCGAGACGGCGTAGTCCGACGCCGCATCACGGCTCGTCTGCGTCGTCTTCATCGCGACGCGAGGTCCGGCGCCTGCGCAGGTCCCATTCGATCAGCGCCCACACCGCGGCGGCCAGAGCGCAGAGCACCAGCCAGCCAATGACATGCGGCAGACCGTCGAGATGTTTGGGCTGAACCTCGAACGCCGCCAGAAAGGCCACGAGCCCCGTCACGCCGATCTCAAGCCGTCACCGAGGCCCGAAACGCAAACGGCGCGCCCCGATGGGACGCGCCGTCGCGAAACTCTCATCAACGAGACCGGGCTCAGCCCTGCTTCTTGATGAACTCCACCGCGTCGCCGAAGGTCTGGATGCTCTCGGCGGCGTCGTCCGGGATTTCGATGCCGAACTCTTCCTCGAAGGCCATGACCAGCTCGACGGTGTCGAGGCTGTCTGCGCCAAGGTCGTCGATGAACGAAGCGTTCTCGGTCACCTTGTCCTCTTCGACGCCGAGATGCTCGACCACAATCTTCCGCACGCGATCTGCGATGTCGCTCATGTTTTCTTCCTCACAGTTCTTATCGGGACCCACCGGGTCCGGCTCTTGCCCTCGCCCCTGTTCGGGACCATTGCGTCTTGCCCATTCGGGCGGTTCGCCCCGAGCGGGGCATTGGCGGAGCCCGGATCCTGCGATCTGGGCCCGAAGCTAAAAGCGCCTATAACACATGCTTAAACGATGGCAAACGCTTTCCCAAGCGGCAACCGAACCCGCGCCGCGAGCGTGTCGGCGACGCCGGAAAGTCTTTTTAGACCATCGCCATGCCGCCGTTCACGTGCAGGACCGTGCCGGTGACATAGGCCGCCTCGGGGCTGGCGAGATAGGTGACCGCCGCGGCGATCTCGCCCGGTGTGCCCATGCGGCCCGCGGGTACCTGGCCCAGGATCTCCTTGCGCTGGTCATCGGTCAGCTTGTCTGTCATCGCGGTCTCGATGAAGCCCGGCGCGACGGCGTTCACGGTGATCCCGCGCGTCGCGACCTCGTAGGCGAGCGATTTCGACATGCCGACCATGCCGGCCTTTGCTGCGGCGTAGTTGCCCTGCCCGGGATTACCGACCGCGCCGACCACCGAGGAGATATTCACGATCCGGCCCCAGCGCGCCTTCATCATGCCGCGCAGCACGCCTTTGCAGAGCCGGAAGGTCGAGGTGAGATTGACCTCGAGCACGCTCTGCCATTCATCCTCGGACATCCGCATGAAGAGATTGTCACGGGTGATCCCGGCATTGTTCACGAGGATGTCGACGCTGCCCATCGCCTCGGCGGCCTGTTTCGGCAGAGCGTTGACCGCCTCGGCATCGGACAGGTTGCAGGGCAGCACATGCGCCCGCTCGCCCAGCTCGTCGGCCAGCGCCTTGAGCGGCTCCTCGCGCGTTCCCGACAGGCCGACCGTCGCCCCCTGCCCGTGCAGGGCTCGCGCGATCTCGCCGCCGATCCCCCCCGAAGCGCCGGTGATCAGCGCCGATTTTCCCGTCAGATCGAACATGATGTGCTTCTGCCTCCTCTGGCGAGCCGCCCGTTTTAGGCCGCTTTCGCCCGGTAATGCCCCGAGACCCGCGCGGTTTCAATCTTCGAGACTGCGCGGGCGGGAACTGTCGCCTGCACCGTCCTACAGAGCTGTGCGCTCAGCCGCCCGCAGCCGCCGCGACCTCGGCGGGCGTGCCGACGCAGGTGCACTCGATCTCGCGGGCGATCCGGCGGATCATGCCCGAGAGCGCCTTTCCGGCGCCGATCTCCGAGGCGTGGGTCACGCCCTGCCCGGCCATCCACAGAACCGACTCGCGCCAGCGCACCGCGCCGGTGACCTGGGCGACGAGGAGCTTGCGGATCTCTTCGGGGTCCGAGACGGCCTCGGCCCGCACATTGGCGACGACCGGCACGCGCGGGGCGGCGATCTCGACATCCGCCAGAGCCGCCTCCATCGCTTCGGCGGCGGGCTGCATCAGCGCGCAGTGGAACGGTGCGGAGACCGGCAGGAGAAGCGCGCGCTTGGCCCCCTTGCCCTTGGCGATCTCGACCGCCCGCTCGACCGCGGCCTTGTGGCCCGAGACCACCACTTGCGCGGGGTCGTTGTCGTTGGCCGCTTCGCAGACCTCGCCTTGCGCGGCCTCCGAGGCCACCTCGCGCACGTCGTCGAGACCGAGCCCGAGCACGGCCGCCATCGCGCCCTGGCCCACCGGCACCGCCTCCTGCATGGCGCGGCCGCGCGTGCGCAGGAGACGGGCGCAGTCGCCGACGCTGAGCGCGCCCGCAGCGGCAAGGGCGGAATATTCACCGAGCGAGTGCCCCGCGACGAAGGCCGCGTCCGTCACCGAGACGCCCTCGGCCTCGAGCGCGCGCATTGCGGCCAGCGAGGTCGCCATCAGCGCGGGCTGGGCATTGGCGGTGAGCGTCAGGTCCTCGGCGGAGCCCTGCCAGATCAGCGCGCTGAGCCGCTCTCCCAGCGCCTCGTCGACCTCGTCGAACACCGCCCGGGCCGCGGGATAGGCCTCGGCCAGATCCTTGCCCATTCCGACGGTTTGCGCGCCCTGCCCGGGAAAAACGAATGCTCGGCTCATCTTGTGTCTCCTCAACAGCTTAGCCCTCAATAGACCGCGGCCGCCACCTTCGCAACGGCGGCGCACCGCGACTGTGCGCCGATGCGCTTGGCGCGGCAGCGCAGCACGGCTAAGTGACGAGCCAATTGGTCGCCCGTCCGGGGCGTCAGACACGGAGGTCGCGCCCATGGCTGCCCGTAATACCCCCACGCGCTACGGCACGGTCACGAAAACCCTGCACTGGGCCACGGCGCTCGGGATCTTCTTGGCGATCGCGCTCGGGATTGTGGCCGAGCGCTGGCCGATGGCCGATGACGCCGCGCGGGCCACCAAGATCGCGCTCTTCTCGGCGCACAAGACGCTCGGCGTGACGCTGCTGGCGCTGGCGTTGGTGCGCATCGCCTGGGCCGTCACCCAGGCCAAGCCTGCGCCGCTCCATCCCGAGCGGCGGCTCGAGACGCTCGCCGCCTCGACCGTGCACTGGCTGCTTTACGGCTCGCTCGTCGCGGTTCCGCTGACCGGCTGGCTGCACCACGCCACGGCCCCGGGCTTCGCACCGATCCTCTGGCCGTTCGGACAAGGGTTGCCCGGTCTCGCGGCGTCCGAGCGGCTGACCGAGGTCTTCTCGGCGCTGCATCTTGTGCTCAACTGGGTGCTGGGTCTCAGCATCGCCCTACATGTCGCCGGCGCGCTGAAACACGCCTTTTTCGACCGCGACGCCACACTCGCCCGCATGCTGCCCGGCCGGACCGAGGCCGGATTGCCCGGGCGCCATCCCGGCGCTGCCCTGCCCATCGCCGCGGCGCTGGCGGTCTGGGCGGCTGCTTTCGGCATCGGCGCGGGCACCGGTCTCTTTTCCGCCGACGACCAGGGCGCATCCGCGGAACTCGCCGAGGTCGAAAGCCAATGGCAAGTGACCGAGGGCACGCTCGCGATCACCGTTCAGCAGATGGGCAGCGAGGTCAGCGGCCAATTCGCCGACTGGACCGCCGATATCGCCTTTGAAGAACGCGATGCGCCCGGCACGCGCGGCTCGGTCCGGGTCGAGATCGCCACCGGTTCGCTGACCCTCGGGTCGGTGACCAAGCAGGCGACCGGGCCCGACTTCCTCGCGACCGAGGCGCATCCCGTCGCCATCTTCGAGGCCGAGATCATGACCGCCACCGACGGCTACGCGGCTGAGGGCACTCTGACGCTTTCGGGCGAGACCGTGCCGGTAACCCTGCCCTTCCAGCTCCGGATCGACGGAGACCGAGCGGTGATGGAAGGCGCGCTTACGCTCGACCGGCGCAATTTCGGCATCGGGTCCGGGATGACCGATCCCGATCAGCTGGGCTTTTCCGTTCAGGTCGAGGTTTCGCTCACCGCAACGCGCGCCGACCCGGCGGTCTGACCGGGCGCGCGCCGAGGCGCGGCGGAGACATTCGGCGGGGCTGTCGGAAAGGCGTCCCTAAAGAGCGCGAACCGTGGTAGGATGCGGCATTCTTGAATCGCATTCTTACCTCGGTGATTTCCCATGAGCCCCTCTGTCGCGCTTTTCGCGCTGATTTCCGCCTTGTTTTACTGCCTCGCCATGCTCGTCATGAAATCCTGGGCCGCGGGCCCGAGCCTGATCGGCGCGCTCCTGATCGCGGGCGCTCTCCTGGCGGCAGGTGCCTTCGAGATCGCGGCGCTGCGCCACGAGAGGCTGGGCCTGATCTACGTCGTCATTCTCGGCGCGGAGGTCGTGGTGATTGCGGGCATCTCGCTGTTCCACTTCGGCGAGACCTACAGCCCGCGCGAGATCGCCGGGATCGCCATCGTATTGCTTGGAACCGCGGTCGCCTGGGCGTAAGGCGTGCCGATTGAAGGGGGGCGGCTGAACGCTCCGACGCAAGCACGCGCGTCACTCACCCGCCCTGCCAACATGCGATCTTTCCGTTTCGCATCGCGCAGCCGCTTGCAGAGGGCCTGAGAGCCAAAAGAAAACCCCCGGCCTGCGCAGGCCGGGGGCTGATGTCTCGATATCAGAGAGCCGATCAGCTCGCTTCGCCGTCCGCCTGCATGGCTTCGAGCGAGATCTCGACCTTGACCTCGTCAGAGACGTAGGGCGCGAAGGCACCCACGCCGAAATCCGAGCGCAGCAGCGTCGTGGTTGCCGAGAACCCGGCCCAGGGCTTGTTCTCCATCGGGTGCGGCGCGGCCTGGTTCAGAACCGCGTCGAGCACCACTTCCTTGGTGGTCTCGTTCAGCGTCAGGTCGCCGGTGATCAGCGCGGTGTTCTCGCCGGTGACTTCGATGCCGGTCGACACAAAGGTCACCATCTCGTCCTCGCCCGCGCCGAAGAAATCGTCCGACATGAAGTGCTCGAACCGTGCTTCCCAGCCGGTCAGCATCGAACGCACCGGAAAGCTGACCTCGACAGTCGAGTTGGCGGGCTCGTCCTGATCGAACATGATCTCGCCCTCGAAGCCCGAGAACATGCCGGTGCCGGTCGAGAAGCCGAGGTGGTCATAGGTGAAGACGATCTGCGCGTGACTCGAGTCGATGTCATACGCGACAGGCTCGGCGGACACGGCGAAGGGGGTCGCAGCCAGGGCTGCGGCAAGGAAGAAACGGGTCATGAGATATCCAGTGTTCTAGGGTCGTTACGCCCTAGAGATCGCGAACCGCGCCGGGTTTCTCAATTCGCCGAAAGATCACAGGGTCTGTTGAGGAATGAACACGCGGCGGCGGAACGGCTGCGCAATCGCCAGGCAGCAGGCGCCGCCGGTGACCATGAAGACCGACACGCCGAGCTTCATCAGCGTCAGCTCCGGCAGATCCTCGGCGGCCGGAAAGAGCCAGACGCCGAAGCCCGAGAACACGAGCGCCGCGCCGACAAGCCCCAGGAGAAGCCGCGGCAGTAGCGCGACCCCGGTGTCGGGCGTCTCGATCGATGGGACAAGCGCATTGCTCATGGAGTGCGGTCTCGTGCATTGGGCGGTTCGGGACAGCGTGACCCTCCAGTTGGACGGAATTGCGGCGCAAGCGGGGAAACACCGTGCGCGCCGCCCCCGCCCCTCGCGCGCCCGGACCCTTGCGCACACGGGCGATCCGTGTATATGGACGCTTCCTTTCGCATTTCTTGATACCCGCGCAGTCTCTCGTGGGCCGGCCGCGGAAGGACCATCCGCCGGTCCTTTGAAATGCGCTCGAACAGATAGGGATACCGCATGCCGCTCTACGAGCATGTTTTCATCTCGCGCCAGGATCTTTCCAACGCGCAGGCCGAAGGGCTCATCGAACACTTCACCTCGGTTCTCTCCGACAACGGCGGCAAGCTGGTCGAGAGCGAGTACTGGGGCGTCAAGACGATGGCCTACAAGATCAACAAGAACCGCAAGGGCCACTACGCCTTCCTGCGCACCGAGGCACCCGCCGAGGCCGTGCAGGAGATGGAGCGCCTGATGCGTCTGCATGACGACGTGATGCGTGTGCTCACGATCAAGGTCGAGGGCCATGACGAAGGTCCGTCGGTCCAGATGCAGAAGCGCGACGAACGCGACGGCCGTCGCGAACGCCGCAACTGATCGCCTGACAGGAAAGGGATAACCCATGGCAGCCAAACCGTTTTTCCGCCGCCGCAAGGTCTGTCCGTTCTCCGGCGACAACGCGCCGAAGATCGACTACAAGGACACCAAGCTGCTGCAGCGCTACATCTCCGAGCGCGGCAAGATCGTGCCCTCGCGGATCACCGCCGTCTCCGCCAAGAAGCAGCGTGAACTGGCCCGCGCCATCAAGCGCGCCCGCTTCCTCGCCCTTCTCCCCTACGCCGTGAAATAAGGAGCCCACGACATGCAAGTGATCCTTCTGGAACGCGTGGCCAAGCTTGGCCAGATGGGCGACGTGGTCGAGGTGAAGCCCGGCTTCGCGCGCAACTACCTGCTTCTGCAGGGCAAGGCGCTGACCGCCTCGAAAGAGAACATCGCCCAGTTCGAGGCGCAGAAAGCCGATCTCGAAGCCAAGAACGAAGAGACCCGCGCCGACGCCGAGAAGATCGCCGACACGCTCGGCGGCGAGCAGTTCGTCGTGATTCGCCAGGCCTCCGACGGCGGCAATCTCTACGGCTCCGTGACCACCCGCGACGCGGCCGAGGTCTGCAAGGAAGCCGGCCACGATGTCGACCGTCGCCAGGTCATCATCCGCACGCCGATCAAGGAGCTGGGCCTCCACGAGGTCGAGCTGCACCTGCACCCCGAGGTGATCACCACGATCACCCTCAACGTCGCGCGCTCGCCCGAAGAGGCCGAGATCCAGGCGCAGGGCAAGTCGATCCAGGAACTGGCCGCCGAGGAAGAGGCACAGGCCGAGTTCGAGATCGCCGAGCTCTTCGACGACATCGGCGCAGCCCAGCTCGACGAGCTCGAGACCGAGGTCGAGCAGGCCTCCGGCGAGCCCGCCGTTCAGGAGAAAGAGGAACTCGACGAGAAGCTCTCGGACGACGACCAGTAAGACCCAGCTTCACCGCTGATCTTCGGAACCCCCGCGATGGCCCAAGCCGTGGCGGGGGTTTTGGTTTTTGGTGGACGGATGGACGGATGGACGGATGGACGGAAACCGGACGTCCGGTGCGTGAAAAGTCAACAGAAAGACGCGAAGCTCTCCCTCGATATGCCCGCGCTGACAACTGATTTGCCGAGACCGTCCTAAGACGGATAGCCTGACCTTGATCACGAATTTAGTCTAATTTTTCGCTCGGCTCCCAATTTCGACGGAGATAATCGTCAAACATCGGAACCGTAAAAGCTATATCACCATACTGGGGGCTATAAATCATGCCCTTGTCGATAATCTGCGCACGACGAGGCCCCAGCTTTGAGGGAGGCTCGCCCAACCGCTCTGCAACCTCGGAAGATCGGTATGGTCCTTTCCCAAGCTCTGCCATCGCAATGACATACTCGCGCTCTTTCGGAGTTAATCTGTCAAAACGAACCTGAAAAAATCCTTCATCTAGTCTCTTCAGCGCGTTGTGAGTAGCTCTTTCTACGTCGCCAATATCAATGGGTGATACATCCGCAGCATTCCAGGACTGGAAGCCCCACTCTTGTAAAAAGTACGGGTAACCCTCTGTAATTCTGCAAATTTCATTCAGAGCACTTTTGGTTATTTCTTCCCCTTCATCACCGATTGGCCCTTGAACAGCCTGCAAGGCAGCTTCTTTATCCAGCGGTCCTACTTTCGGATAGGAAAAGAGCCGTTCCGCATATGATTTGGCATCCCCAGACAGCCCTGCCAACTGTGGAAGTCCAGCCCCAAAAAAAATGACTGGAAGCTGCTTTTGGCCAACTCTGTGAATAGCTACAATTAACGCAGCAAGCTCGTCTGATTTGAGATACTGCACCTCATCAATCAGAAGACACCAGCCCTTACCGGCGGCTTTTGCGGCCCGTCCGATTGCGACGAACATGTCAGGAAGATCATATTCTAGGTTACCGCTATCCGCCACCCCTGGCTCCGGATCAACAGAAACCGATAAATCCCCAATCTGCACCTTGAACGCACTTGCGAAGCTTCGAAGAGCCTTCATGGCAGCGTACGTATTTACTTTGGCGGCCTCGATTAGCGAGAGCTTCCGAAGTACTTGCTGCATTTTAGGATACAGTAACTCAGCTAGAGGTTTATCCTCCGGGGCTTCGATTACTGAAGTTAAGTATCCGTTGTCTTCGGCAGCATTTTCAATAGTGTTAAGTAACACGGTCTTGCCAGTTCCGCGTAGTCCAAGCAGCATTTGCGACTGCGCATGTTTGCCAACTAGCATTCTCTTCAATGCAGTGGTTGCATCGGCGACGATCTCATCTCGACCGGCAAGTTCCGGAGGTTGTGATCCTGCTCCAGGCGCGAATGGGTTTCTGACGGGGTCCATAAGTCTACCCACCTCTATCAAGTTATAACCACCTTAGGCTATAACCACATAGAAGTCGATACACTTAACGCATCGACTGACGAGCCACCATACTGGCGAGAAGCAGCATCAGCGATACTGGAGGCTCAGCTTTCTTTAGCTGCGCTAGCGCCGAAGCTCGATTCAGGATCGCTTGCTACCTTTTATTCTAGAGAAACTCATAAAAAACCGCCCCCCCCAACCGGAGGGCGGTTCTCAATTTCATCGCTCTCCACCGCCCCCGAAGGGACCGGCGGAGCGCGGGATCACTCCTCGTCGAGGGCCTCGACGGCCTTCTGGAGCTCGTCCTTCGACACCTCTTTCTCGGTGACATTGGCCTGCTCGACGATGTGGTCGATGACCTTGTCCTCGAAGATCGGGGCGCGGAGCTGCTGCTGCATCTGCGGGTTCTGGCGCACGAAGTCGAAGAAGGCGCGTTCCTGGCCCGGGTACTGGCGCGCCTGGGACATGATCGCCTGGGTCATCTCGGCGTCGGACACCTGGACCTCGGCCTTCTGGCCGATCTCGGCGAGCAGGAGCCCGAGGCGCACGCGGCGCTCGGCGAGCTTCTGCTGCTCCTCGGTCGGCTCGATCTCGCCGTGGTCGTGGCCGTGATCCTCAGGGTGCTCTTCGTGGTAGATCTGGTGCGCGATCTGCTTGGCCTCGGCCTCGACGAGGCTCGGCGGCAGGTCGAAGGAGACCTTGCCGTCCAGCGCGTCCAGGAGGCCGCGCTTCATCACCTGGCGCGCGGCACCGGCGTACTCGGCCTCGAGCCGCTCGCGGATCTGGCCCTTGAGCGCCTCGAGATCCTCGGCGCCGAACTTCTTGGCCAGCTCGTCGTCGATCTTGGCGGCGACAGGCTTCTTGACCTCCTTGACGGTCACGTCGAAGACGGCCGCTTTCCCGGCGAGGTTCTCGGCGCCGTATTCCTCGGGGAAGGTGACCTCGACGGCCTTCTCCTCGCCCGCGGTCACGCCCACGAGCTGATCCTCGAAGCCGGGGATGAAGCTGTTGGAGCCCAGGACCAGCGGGTAATCCTCGGCCGCGCCGCCCTCGAAGGGCTCGCCGTCGACCTTGCCGACGAAGTCGATCACGACCTGGTCGCCATCCTTCGACTTCACGCCCTTCTTGCGGGCCTGGAAGTCCTGCGCGGTCTCGGCAAGATTGGCGAGCGCCTCGTCGACGTCCTTGTCATCGGCCTTGGCCACGAGCTTCTCGACCGACACGTCCGAGAGATCGAGCTCGGGCACCTCGGGGAGCTTCTCGTAGTTCATCTCGACATGGACGTCGTCGCCCTCTTTCCAGTCCTCGTTGGTCATCTTGACCTCGGGCTGGAGCGCCGGGCGGTCGCCGGAGTCCTCGAAATGCTTGTTCATGGCGCCGTCGATGCTTTCCTGCATCGCCTCGCCCATCAGGCGCTGGCCAAACTGCTTGCGCAGGAGCGGCAGCGGCACCTTGCCCTTGCGGAAGCCCTTCATCTCGATATCGGGCTGCGCCTCGGTCAGTTTCTCAGTGACCTTCGCGTCCAGTTCATCGGCGGTCAGCACGATCGCGTAGCCGCGCTTCAGGCCGTCGTTCAGGGTCTCGGTGACCTGCATCTCAGTGATCCTCACTCTCGTCCTCTGGTGCGGGTGGAGGGACTTGAACCCCCACGCCTTGCGGCGCCAGAACCTAAATCTGGTGCGTCTACCAATTTCGCCACACCCGCTGAAACCATCGCGGGGCCGCGCTTCCGCCCGACCCCGGTTCCGGCGCTCTGTAGCAAAGCCACACAAGGGATGCGAGAGGAAAAATCGGCCTAGAAAGGTCTCGGCGTGAACGCATTCTTGCCATATTGTGGCGCAAAAACTCGAGGCAGGAACAGACAGGATGACGCCGATGGAACCGAAAACGGTCCGGCGTGCAGATGCGGCCACCGCCGCAGCACGCCATTCAGAGCTTTCCCCCGCAAACGCCCTTGTCGCCGGCACCACCGTGCTGACACTCGATGGCGCCTTGCCGGTAGAGTTCATCTCGGCGGGCGACCGCGTCATCACCCGCGACAGCGGAATGGCCGTCGTCGCGGAGGTCCGCATCACCAAGCGCACGGTCCGGGCCATCGGAATCCGTGCGGGATCGCTGGGCAACACCCGTCCCGATCGCGATGCGGTGCTTCCCGCAAGCCAGGAAATCCTGATCCGCGACTGGCGCGCCGAGGCCCTCTTCGGTGCGAAGCAGGCGCTGGTTCCCGCCAAGCGCCTTGTCGATGGCGAGTTCATCCGTGACCTCGGGATGCGCGAGATCACCACGGTGGAGCTCGTGTTCGACACGCCGCACATCCTTTACGCAGACGGGCTCGAGGTTGCCTCGGCACAGCCGGAGATGGCCGAGGCCTGAGCCCATTGCACCCCGCGGGAGCCGCTGCCCGCACGAGAAAAGGCAGGGTGGCCCCCTGCCTTTTTTCATGACCGCTAGGCACGCTCCTCGAGATCGGCCAGGACCGCCGGGATCATCTCGGGCAGGTCCTCGGAGATGAGGCCCGGACCGAAGCGACGGGCGGCCTCGACATGGAGCCATGTGGCATCCTGCGCGGCCATGAACGGCGTCATGCCGCGCGCCATCAACCCGCAGATGAGACCGGCCAACACATCGCCCGATCCGGCGGTGGCGAGCCAGGGGGCCGACCGCGCGTAAGCCGCGGCATGGACGACGCAAGCGCCGTTCGGCGCCGCGATCACCGTGTCGGGCCCTTTCAGCAGGAGAACCGCCCCGGCCCGCGACGCGGCGGCGCGCGCCACATCGACTCTCGACAGCGCCGGTCCGCGATCCGCGGGCTTCGAGAGCGCCTCGGCCAGGTCGGGAAAGAGCCGTGTGAACTCGCCCCGATGCGGGGTGAGGACGACATCCTCGTGCAGCATAGCGAAGAGGTCCTCGGGGGCATCGTCGAACGCCGTCAACGCATCGGCATCGAGCACGACGCGCCGTCCGGGTCCGGCAGACAGCGCCGCCGGAACGAGCGCCCGGGCGCGCTCGATGCCCAATCCGGGGCCGAGGCAGAGCGATGTCAGGCGCGGGTCCTCGAGCGCCGCGGACAATCCCGCCGCGTCCTCGATCCGGCGCAGCATCAGGGCGGTGATCTGGCACGCGACCTCCTGCTGCGCCGCTCCCGGCACGCCGAGCGTCACCAGCCCCGCTCCGACACGCAGCGCCGCGCGCGCCGCAAGTCGGGCCGCGCCTGTGCGCCCTGCCCCGCCGGTCAGGACCAGCGCGTGGCCGTGGCTGTATTTATGGCCGCTGCCGCCCTTCCCGAGACGCCCCAGCGGCGCGGTCACGGGAAAGAGGCACAGCCGCTGGTCCTCGGGCAAGCCGTCGCGCACGTCTGGCGACAGCCTCTGGCGATGCGGCGACGGCAGACCGATATCGACCACTGCAACCCTTCCGCAATGGAACGGCCCATCGGACAAAAGATGACCGCGCTTCAGAGCGTGAAAGCTGACGGTCAGATCGGCCCGGATCGCCGCACCCAGCACCCGACCACTGTCGCTGCAGAGCCCCGATGGCAGATCGACCGACACGACCTTCGGTCCGTAATCGGCGTGGCGCGCCTCGGTCAGATCGAAAAACGCCCCGAGCGCGGTGCCTCGCGCCTCGACCGGGCGGGTCAGCCCCGTGCCAAAAAGCGCGTCAACGAAAACCGCCGCCTCAAGCTCCAGAAGCGCGTCCTCGTCGGCGATCTCCTCGACCGCGCGCACGGCACCGATCTCCTTCCAACGGGCGCAATTCGTGGCGGCATCGCCTTTGAGGCGCGCGGCGTCTCCATAGAGAAAGAGGTCGATCTCCCAGCCCCAGCCCTTGAGGAGCCGCGCGACGACGAAACCGTCGCCGCCATTATTGCCCGGACCGCAGAGGACGATCGCCCGCTTCGGCGCCTGCGCAAGCTCGGGCCATCGCGCGAAAAGCGTATCGACCACGCCCCGCCCGGCCCGCTCCATGAGCTCGAGCCCGGTGACGGTGCCGCGCTCCATCTCGAAGCGTTCCGCCGCGCCCATCTGCGCCGCGGTCAGGATTTCCGACATCTCCGCCGGCGTCGATTCAATTCTGCTCATTTCGTGTGCATCTTGCTCAAAATTTCGACGCGAGCTCTCTTCCTGTTCCGCCGCCCCCACAATCGGCCTCGCCAGCGATTGTGGCCTCCCGCGCGACATGGTCTGCAGCGTTCCAAACCGAGTGCTGGGAGGCAAGGCATGAAAAAGATCGAGGCGATCATCAAACCGTTCAAACTCGACGAGGTGAAAGAGGCGCTCCAGGATGCTGGCATCCAGGGCCTCAGCGTCGTCGAAGTGAAAGGTTTCGGCCGCCAGAAGGGCCACACCGAGCTCTATCGCGGAGCCGAATACGTGGTCGACTTCCTTCCCAAGGTGAAGATCGAGGTCGTGCTGGACGACGATCAGGTCGACGGCGCGATCGAGGCCATCGTCTCGGCCGCGAAGACCGACAAGATCGGCGACGGCAAGATCTTCGTCTCGACCATCGAGCAGGCGATCCGGATCCGCACCGGCGAAACCGGGTCCGAGGCGCTCTGACGCCCGCCGACCGAACCCCAACCAATTCAGACCGAAGAAAGGGATTGTAGAGAATGAGCAAGGATGCGGTTCTCAAGACCATGAAGGACGAAGATGTCGCCTATGTCGACATCCGGTTCACCGACCCGCGCGGCAAGCTGCAGCACGTGACCGTCATGGCCGACCAGGTCGACGAGGATTTCCTCGACGAAGGCTTCATGTTCGACGGCTCCTCCATCGCTGGCTGGAAGTCCATCGAAGCCTCCGACATGAAACTCATGCCGGATACCGACAGCGCCTATATCGACCCGTTCTACGCCGAGAAGACGCTCTGCATTCACTGCACCGTGGTCGAGCCCGACACCGGCGAGGCCTATGACCGCGACCCGCGCGGCACCGCACAGAAGGCAGAGGCCTATCTCAAGTCCTCCGGCATCGGCGACGTCTCCTACTGGGGCCCCGAGGCCGAGTTCTTCCTGTTCGACAACGTCCGTTTCTCGAACTCGATGAACAAGGTGTCCTACGAGGTCGATGCCATCGACGCGGCGTGGAACACCGACACCGAGTACGAGATGGGCAACATGGGCCATCGTCCCGGCATCAAGGGCGGCTACTTCCCGGTCAACCCGACCGACCACGCCCAGGACATCCGCGGCGAGATGCTCTCGACCATGAAGCGCATGGGCATGAAGGTCGACAAGCATCACCACGAGGTGGCGTCGTGCCAGCACGAGCTTGGCCTGATCTTCGGCACGCTCACCGAGCAGGCCGACCACCTTCAGAAGTACAAGTACGTCATCCACAACGTGGCGGACGCCTATGGCAAGTCGGCGACCTTCATGCCGAAGCCGATCTATGGCGACAACGGCACCGGCATGCACTGCAACATGTCGATCTGGAAGGACGGCAAGCCGCTCTTCGCGGGCGACAAGTATGCCGACCTCAGCCAGGAGGCGCTCTACTACATCGGCGGCATCCTGAAGCACGCCAAGGCGCTCAACGCCTTCACCAACCCGTCCACCAACTCCTACAAGCGCCTGATCCCCGGCTTCGAAGCTCCTGTTCTGCGCGCCTATTCCGCACGCAACCGCTCGGGCTGCGTTCGTATCCCGTGGACGGAAAGCCCGAAGGCCAAGCGCGTCGAGGCCCGCTTCCCCGATCCCTCGGCGAACCCCTACCTGTGCTTCGCCGCGCTCCTGATGGCAGGTCTCGACGGCATCAAGAACAAGATCGATCCGGGCGAGGCGATGGACAAGAACCTCTACGACCTGCCCGCCGAAGAGCTGGCCGGCATCCCGACCGTCTGTGGCTCGCTGCGCGAAGCGCTCGACGAACTGCAGAAGGACAAGGACTTCCTGCTCGCAGGCGACGTGTTCTCGGAAAGCCAGATCGAGGGTTACATCGAGCTCAAGATGGAAGAGCTCGAGCTCTATGAGCACACCCCGCATCCGGTCGAGTTCCAGATGTACTACAGCTGCTGACTCAGCCACCCCATTCGAGACAGTGACGAAACGGCGCGCCTCGGCGCGCCGTTTTATTATTATCGGAATAGCGCCATAGAAATGACGTATCCCATTGGCATAGCGCGATAAATCCAAGTCGCTGACTTCGGGATTCGGTCATTTGCGCCGCAATCCCGGGTCTTTTGACTCAAAGTTTTCTCTTTGTGGCGAGACTACGCCCAAACGGCCTCTTATGGGGCCGGTTGCCTTTTATTTGTCCTGCATCAACCAAAATATTGGCTCGAATCGTCTGCAATCTCGGTCTCATCAAAACGATCTGCGAAAGAAAAAATCATCGCAGACATAAGCCAAAGAGCTTGGAGAACCGAAGATGACCTACGCATTGAACACCACCGCCACCCTGACCTTCGACGCCGGCAAGAGCTTCTCGCAGCGCCGCATGGCCTCGCTCCTCACCCATCTCATGGACGAGCTGTCGCTCTCGGGGAACAAGAGCTGCACCGAGACGCTGAGCGGCGTGCTCCTCTCCGGTCCCGAACTGGCCGGTCAGCTGACCCTCGACACCGCCCATGGTGAAACCCGGCTCGAGCTCAAGCTGCGCCCCTCGGACACCGCCTGCGGCATGCCGCTCGACGGCATCGACGCCAAGCTCGCCGAGATGGCCTACATCCTCGCCAGCCGCCTGACGCCGCGCCACGTGATCTGGTCGGATACCGAAGTGCGCCTGCCCTGCGACGTCTTCCTCGCCGGTCTCGACGCCCAGTTCGGCGGCCGCCGCCCGGCCCGCCCCGCAGCCGATGCCGAGCGCGTCGTCCCGATCCGCCGCCGCGCCTACTTCGCCGCGCCCCGCCGCGCCCGTCCCGCCCTGTCGAGCAACGACCACCTGTCTCGCGCCCTGACCAACCGTCTCGAGACGCCGCGCTACGACGCCCATATCCAGGCCTACGAGGCGCAAATCCGCCTCGCCGTGACCCATGTCTGCGACGAAGAAGAGCTCGCCGCGCTCCGCGAAGAATACGGCATCGTGCCGCTCGACGAGCGCGTCGCCGAGATCGCGGCCCAGGCTCCGGGCAAGATCTACGAAGTCGCCCGCTCCGAACCGGCCCGCGCCGCCGCCGCGGTTGTCCTGATGGCCGGCGTCTTCCTCGGCCTCGACACCACCGGAGCGATGGCGGCCGTCACCGCGGCCTTCTGACCCCGACCACCCCTTCTGAGACGAGCAGTTTTCTCCAAGCCTTGCGGGCGCTCCTTTCGGGGCGCCCGCCTTGTTTCGAACCGTCGATGTCCGGAAGGCGGTCCTGACGGTTTCCTGACTTTGCCCTACACGGAATTGGCGCTACGCTCTGGCGCCAATGATCTCATGTCCAAGGATGCTCCCAAATGCGCCGCCTCGTACTCGCCCTGTCCCTGCTCGCCGCACCGGCGCTCGCTGCGCCCTGCGGCAATACCGGGTCGGGCTTCGAAGCCTGGAAAGCGGATTTCGCCCAGGTTGCACAGGGCGCTGGTGTTGGACAGCGCGGCCTGCAGGCCCTGGCCCAGACGAGCTACTCGCAGTCGACGATCAATGCCGACCGCAATCAGAAGAGCTTCAAGTACAGCCTCGATAAGTTCATGCAGGTGCGCGGCGCCGAGACGATCGTGGCGCAGGCGCGCAAGCGCAAGGCCCGCAACCCGAACTTCTACGCCTCGCTCGAGCGCGCCTATGGCGTGCCCGCGGGCGTGCTTCTGGCGATCCACGGAATGGAGACGGCCTTCGGAGGCTTCATGGGCGACAGCCAGGTGGTCTCGGCGATCACGACCCTCGCCTATGATTGCCGCCGGTCCGACTTCTTCGTCCCGCATGCCATCGGCGCGCTGAAGCTCGTGGATCGTGGCTCGATCTCGACCTCGACCAAGGGCGCGAAACATGGCGAGCTTGGACACACCCAGTTCCTGCCGGGCAACGCGCTGCGCTACGGCGTCGACGGCAATGGCGATGGCCGGGTCGATTTCTACAACGAGGCCGACGCGCTCGCATCGACCGCGAATTTCCTGCGCCAGAAGGGCTGGCGCCCGGGCTCCGGCTATCAGGAAGGCCAAGCGAACTTCCAGGCGATCAAGGCCTGGAACGCGGCGACCGTGTACCAGCAGGCCATCGCGATCATGGCGGGCCGGATCGACGGCTGATCGCAAAAAACGCCTGAACGCGGCCCGAATGCCCTGCATCGGGCCGCATTTGAACACAATTCTTCCCGAATTCGCGCCTAGCGTCACATTTGACCTGTGAGCGATAGAGGCGCTTCATGACCCGTGCGACCCGACCTTATGCCGGAGTGATCGTTCCGCGGACCGGCGGAGTGACGACTGACCTGTTTCTTCGCGCCGCCAGAATGGTGATGAACAGGCACGATGGATACGAAGGCTCGGGAGTCAAGGTTTCCAGGAAACACGCGGCGGTCGCCGGCGACACGCTCCTTCTGAAGATCAAGGTCGACATTTCGCCCGCCGATGGCGCGCGCGTGACCTTTCTTCTGGCGGCGCGCCCGGGCCTCGATGCGCCCGACATGCGCCGCGCGGCGGTGATCCTGTCGGACATGGTCCTGCAGGCGCTGCAACTTGTCGAGGCGCGCCATGTCGAATGGCTGAGCCCGCGCAGCATCCTCAGCCCCGAAGAGTTCGAGAGCTCGCGCAACTATGTCAGCCAGCGCCGCGGCTCGAAGCGCGAGATGACCGGTCTGCCGCCGATGGAAGACAGCATCGACGAGATCGAGCGCAATCTTCAGAAGATGTTCGCCTCGGACGAGCCCGCCGCACCGGCCGCACCCGAGACCGACATCAAAGAGCCCGCTGCGCTGGCCGCCTCCGCCGTCGATCCGGATCAGGAGCGCCCGACAAAGCCCCTGGTCTACGAGATCCGCGACCGGCTGGAGCCCGAGGATCCGCGCCAGTTCCGCCAGATCGCAGCCTCCTGGGCGCTGACCGCCGCGATCACCGCGATCTCGCTGCCCGTGGCGCTGCTTCTCGCCGTCGTGCATGTCATGCGCGGCAACGATTTCCGGCTCTCCGCCCATTGCCTGGCGCTCTCGGCCTTCGGTGCCGCGCTCCACGCGGCGGGCATGCTCGAGCCACTGATGCGCAGCCTCGGGATCTAGCCCCAGATCGCCTCCAACCGCGCGAACTCGATCATGTAGCTGTGGATCGAGAAGACCGCCGCGCGCGTCTCGGGCAGCCGCATCACGACCTGTCGCTCCGACCGCATATAGGTGCCGCCCTGCCATTTCGTGGCATGCGGCGCGGCCTGCGGCTGAAAGAGCGTCGGATCGTCGGTCGCAAGCGCGTTGTAGCGCCAGATCGGGCACCCCGGCTGGACACCATCGAAAAGCCTCTGGACCCGCGGCGCGACGCTGTCGTCATAAGCCGCCACCGGCTCGTGGATCGCCGTCAGCGGGCGCATCATCTTGGCCGCGAGAGACCAGCGCGCCGGGAAGCACAGGACGGCCCCGGTCAGGAGATGCTCGGGCCCGTCGCGCTTTTCGATCAGGCAGAGGTCCTCCTGCACGAGGCGACCCAGCGTCCCCAAAGGGTCTCCCCGGTCGAGCGGCACCTCGACACCGTCGGGACGGCAGGCCTGCCCGCCGCTCAGGCTGAACCCGTCCGGCAGAGAGGCCAGCACCGTCTCCAGAAGCTCGTCCGCCGCGGGCCGCGCATCCGGATCGAGTGCTATGACGGCCTCGCGCTGCCCGGCGATCAGCCGGTCGCGCTCGGCCATCTGCGCGGGATAGGCGTCGTCGACCAGAAGCCAGGGCGCATCACCCAGCGGCTGGATGCCCGGCAAGCGACGGCGATCTCGTGGATCATACGGAATATGGGTCTGCAGGATCATGCGGTCTCCAACAACAAAGGGCGCGGATCGCTCCGCGCCCTCCCCGAAATCCCTGTTCGGCAGGGTCTCAGCCGCGGGCGTCGCCCACGAGCTTCCAGACCAGCGGCAGCAGACCGGCGGCCAGCGCGAGCTTCAGCGCGTCGCCCACGAGGAACGGCGTCAGGCCCCACTCGAGGATCGGCTTGTCCCAGCCATAGAGCATGCCGAGCCAGATCAGGCCGGGCACGTAGATGATCACGTTGCCGACGATCATCGCCAGCGCCATTTTCGGCGCCGAGCGGTCCCAGCCGGCGCGCGCCAGAACGCCGAGCGCGACGGTGGCGAGCACGTAGCCCAGGAGATAGCCGCCGGTGCCGCCCATCATGTAGGTCAGGCCGAATTTTTCGGCCGAGGAGCCTGCGAAGACGTCGAAGCCCAGCGCGCCGACCAGCATGTAGCCAAGGATGGTCACGAGACCCAGCCGCGCGCCATAGGCTGCGCCGAGGGTCAGGACGGCGAAGGTCCCCATGGTGATCGGCACCGGCCACATCGGCACGCGGATCTTCGCGGCAATGGCGAGGACCGCGATCCCCAGCACCACGAGAAGCGCCTGCTTGGCGCGCAGCGCCGTGCCTTCGGTGGCGCCGAAGCGCTCGACCAGCACGTTACGGTTCAGAGCGAGAGTCATCATGCATCCCCTGTCATCGTCAGTTCCCCTTCTTCTGTCCTATGCGGCACCCTTGCGCAAGCATGTTGCGCGCGCGCCGCCCGCGCTCAGCCCGCACGTGCGAGAAGCGTCTCCATAAGGTAATCCTTGCGCGGTCCGGTCACCGTCCAGGTGGTGCGCCAGACCGGCCAATCGGCGAAATCATACGTGACCGCATAGCTGTCGGGATCGCACCAATGCGCCGCCTCGGGCGTCGCCTGCCCCAGCGCGAACCGATGAAACGGCGCGCCATCGGCAAAGTAGACCGCGACCTCAGCCCCGTCGTGGCGCCAGAGATAGCGCCGCGTCCCATGCATCGGCGCATGATCGGCAAGATGCATGACGCTTTCCTCGGAATAGCCCAGGCCCTCGGCGTCGGGTTCCAGACGCGCGGTGCCGTCGACGGAAATGACCTGGTGGCTCAGGCGGTCGTGGATCTTGCGGCTGAATTTCCACGTCCCGGCGAAATCCAGCAGCGCTTGCGGCAACCGGGGCCCGGCACCGGGGGACATCTCCATCGCGGCCCTCCCTTGTTCAGCTGTCAGGTGCAGTCTATGACCCGCCGCAACACACAAACAAGTGAGGAAAGGGTCTCCTGCCATGATCCCCCGCTACTCCCGCCCCGACATGGTCGCGATCTGGTCGCCGGAGACCAAGTTCCGCATCTGGTACGAGATCGAGGCCCATGCCTGCGACGCACAGGCCGAGTTGGGTGTCATTCCCAAGGCCAATGCCGAAGCCGTCTGGAAGGCCAAGGATGTCGAGTTCGATGTCGCGCGGATCGACGAGATCGAGGCGGTGACCAAGCATGACGTGATCGCCTTTCTCACCCACCTGGCCGAGATCATCGGCAATGAGGACGCCCGCTTCGTGCACCAGGGCATGACCTCCTCGGACGTCCTGGACACCACGTTCAACATCCAGCTCGTGCGCGCCGCCGACATCATCATCGCCGATCTCGAAGCGCTTCTGGACGCGCTGAAGCGCCGCGCGGTCGAGCACAAGGACACCGTCCGCATCGGCCGCAGCCATGGCATTCACGCCGAGCCCACCACGATGGGCCTGACCTTCGCGCGCTTCTATGCCGAAATGGATCGCAACCTCGCCCGCATGAAGGTCGCCCGCCAAGAAGTTGCCACCGGGGCCATTTCCGGCGCCGTCGGCACCTTCGCCAATATCGATCCGGCGGTCGAGGCGCATGTCTGCGAGAAGCTCGGCCTCACGCCAGAGCCGATCTCGACCCAGGTCATCCCGCGCGACCGCCATGCCGCCTTCTTCGCGGCGATGGGCGTCGTGGCGAGCTCGATCGAGAACATCGCTATCGAGATCCGCCACATGCAGCGCACGGAAGTACTTGAGGCCGAGGAGTTTTTCTCGAAGGGCCAGAAGGGCTCCTCGGCGATGCCGCACAAGCGCAACCCGGTCCTGACCGAGAACCTCACCGGTCTTGCCCGGCTTGTCCGCATGGCCGTCGTTCCGGCGATGGAAAACGTGGCGCTCTGGCACGAGCGCGACATCTCGCACAGCTCGGTCGAGCGCAATATCGGCCCCGACACCACCGTGACGCTCGATTTCGCGCTGGCGCGGCTGACGCAGGTGATCGACAAGCTCGTGGTCTATCCCGAGACCATGATGAAGAACATGAACAAGTTCAAAGGCCTGGTCATGTCGCAGCGGGTGCTTCTGGCGCTGACGCAGGCCGGCGTCTCGCGCGAGGATGCCTACCGGCTGGTTCAGCGAAACGCTATGAAGGTCTGGGAACAAGGCGCTGATTTCAAAACGGAACTCCTGGGCGATGCCGAGGTGACCGCGGCACTTTCGGCCGAGGAGATCGAAGAGAAATTCGACCTCGGTTACCACACCAAGCATGTCGATACGATCTTCGAGCGAGTGTTCGGCAAATCGTGAACATCGGGCTTTTGGTGCTGGGCGCGGAACGTGCTACCGTTCCGCATCAGCATCGGAGGCATTGCCATGATCAAGACCACCCTGACCGCAGCCGCGCTCTTTCTGGCCTCGGCGCTCGGCGTCTCGGCCGCCTGCTCGGGTCATTCCGACCAGGCCATGACCTGCGCCGACGGCACGGTCTACGATTCCGAGAGTAACAGCTGCAAGACGGTCAGCGGCTGATCCGACGCCTGTCCGGTCCGGGACGATTTTTTCCGTCCCGGCACGGCATGCTCAGGCTTCCTTAACTTCCGGTGCGCTAGAACAGGGCATGTCCCTGTTCTCCGCGCACATATGACCTCTCTCACCCGCTACGACGCTGCCTCTGAACCGGCGCCTCCGCCGCCGCACCGGCCCGCGACGCTCTCGCGCAAGGCCAAGGCGGCGATCGTGGTGCAGTTTCTCCTGAACGAAGGCGCCGAGGTCCCGCTCTCGGCCCTGCCCGACGCGCTGCAGGCCGAGCTGACGCAGCAGCTTGGCCGGATGCGCTACATCAACCGCGCCACGCTCGACGCGGTGATGCGCGAATTTGCCGATGAGCTGGACGCGGTCGGGCTCTCGTTTCCCGGGGACATCGCCGGGGCGCTGTCGGTCCTCGACGGTCGGATCAGCGCGCAGACCGCCCAGCGCCTGCGCAAGGAGGCGGGCGTGCGCCAGCTCGGCGATCCCTGGGAGCGGATCGCCAAGATCGACCTCGACCGTCTGAGAACCATGATCGAAAGCGAAAGCACCGAGGTCGCCGCCGTCGTGCTCTCGAAGCTCGAGGTCAGCCGCGCGGCGGAGCTTTTGGGAAAGCTGCCCGGGACCAAGGCGCGCAAGATCACCTATGCCGTCGCCAAGACCGCCGGTGTCACGCCCGAGGTGGTGGACCGGATCGGCCTCAGCCTCGCGAGCCAGCTCGACAGCGACCCGCCCCGCGCCTTCGCGGCACGGCCGGTGGAACGGGTCGGCGCGATCCTGAATTTCTCGAGCAACCTGACCCGCGACGATCTGCTGACCGGCCTCGACGAAACCGACGAGGATTTCGCGCAGGCGGTGCGACGCGCCATCTTCACCTTTTCCAACCTGCCCCAGCGCGTCGATCCGCTGGACATCCCCGCCATCGTGCGGGACGTCGATGCCGCCACGCTCCGAACCGCGCTGGCCGGTGCGACCGAAGCCGACGATATCGCGGCGGCGGAGTTCCTGCTTGGCGGCCTGTCCAAGCGCATGGCCCAGTCGCTCCGCGACGAGGTGGCCGAGGCCGGGACGATCACTCCGGCGGATTGCGACGCGGCCCAGAAACAGGTGATCCTTGCGATCCGTCGCCTCGCAGACGCCGGAGAGCTGCAACTGCGCGCGCCCGAACAATCGACGCGCTGACTTGTGCGACGCGCCTGCCGGGCCTAGGTCTCGAGTCACCCGGGACAAGGCGAGCCGCGCACGTGACCGAACCGACAGACACCCGCCCTTCGGGCCGCTTACGGGACCGCGCCGAAGACGCGGTGCTGCGCGGCCTGATCGCGGCGGCGCTGGCGCTGCCGCTGAAGGCACGGCTCTGGCTGATGGGGCGGTTCGTGGCGCGTGTGATCGCGCCGCTCGCCGGTTGGCGCAAGCGCGCGATGGCGAACCTGTCCTATATCCATCCCGACATGGCCGAGGACGCGCGCCGCCAACTCGCGGACCGCGTAGCCGACAATGCCGGGCGCACGATGATCGAGAATTACGACCCCAAGGGCCTGCTCAGGCGCATGGCCGATGCCCCGCTGACCGGAGAGGGCCTCGCCGACATCGAGGCCGCCCGGGCCGAGGGTCGGCCCGTCCTCTTCGTGACCGGCCATTACGGCAATTTCGAAGCGCCGCGCGCCGCGCTCGTGGCGCGCGGCTACCGGATCGGCGGCCTCTATCGGCCGATGTCCAACCCCTATTTCAACGCCCATTACGCGCGGAACATGCACGCGCTCTCTGAGCCGGTCTTCGAGCAGGGTCGCCGCGGCACCATGGGACTATTGCGGCATCTGCAGAAGGGCGGCATGGCTGTCCTGCTCTTCGACGTCTACGCAGGCGATGGCGCGCCGATCCCGTTTCTCGGGCAACCCGCGCCGACCCTGACCTCCGCCGCCGAGATCGCGCTTCGGACCGGCGCGCTGCTGATCCCGTTCTTCGGCATCCGCAACCCGGACGGGACCAGCTTCACCCCGGTTTTCGAAGCGCCGATCCCTCACGGCGATCCCCTGGAGATGATGACCGAGGCGACGCGCCGGCTCGAAGCGCGCATCGCCGAAGACCCCGGCCAATGGTTCTGGATCCATCGCCGCTGGAAACCCGAGCGGCAGGCGCGGCGTCAGCGCAAACGCGCGGCCGCGAGCACCGGGCCGTAATCGGGCTCCTGCGCGAGGATCACGACGGGCTCCTGCCCGGGCGCCGTGACCCGGGTCTCGAAGGCGCCCTCTCCGTTCCACTGAGCGACGGGGCGAATCTCGGTCACGATATGCGAATAGCCAAGCTTGTGCCCCGCGTTCTCGCCGCGCGTCACGGCGACCTCCGCCTTGGGCTGGTAGCGCACCAGAACGATGTCGACCGGCCCGATCTTGCGCAGCGCGCGCGCCGCGATCTGCAGTTCGGCGCCGTGGCGCGACAGGTCGAGCGCGATGACGGCGGGCGCCGCCTTGTGCCGCGCGATCAGGGCCGAGATGTCCTTTTCGCGGTGGCCGATGGCATCCTCTGCGCCGTCGACGACCACCTGCGGCGTGTAGATCGACTGCTGCCCGGAGCGGCGGGCATAGCCCTTCTGACGGCGGGTGAAGCCGGGCTGGGCGAAGGTGTCGCGCCAGCCGATATAATCCCAGTAATCGACATGCAGCGCCAACGCGATGACATCGTCCCTCTGCCCGATCTCGCGCAGAAGCGCATCGGCGGGCGGACAGGACGAACACCCCTGCGAAGTGAACAGCTCGACCACCACCGGATGGTCCTGCTGGGCCGAGGCCGCGGAGAGCGATGTCATGAGACAGGCGATGAAAAGAGCGGCGATCCGGCGCATCTGCGACCTCTTGGTGGGCGTTTGCATACATTCCGATAGCCAGCGGGAACTGAAATAACCAATCAAGGTTTTGAGAGAGAGCGTGCTCGGGTCCCGCGAGGGCGCCGGGGCGCGACAATTGTGCACAATGGTATACACAACTTGTTTCAGCCGCTTGAACGCCGGGGTCCTATCGGGCAATAGGCCCTTATCCCGGATTTTCCGCAACAGACGCCAGGGAGGCTCCTGATGCCCATTACCGTCGGCCACGACAGCTCCAAGACCCGCAAGACACTGACCCTCGGTGACAAGACCGTCGCCTATTATTCGCTCAAGGCGGCGTCGGAGGCCGGGCTCGGCGACACCGCCAACCTGCCCAAGTCGCTCAAGGTCGTGCTTGAGAACATGCTGCGCTTCGAGGACGGCAACACCGTCACCGTGGACGACATCAAGGCGTTCGGCGAGTGGGCGGAGAAGGGCGGAAAGAACCCGCGCGAGATTTCATATCGTCCGGCCCGCGTGCTCATGCAGGACTTCACCGGCGTTCCCGCCGTGGTCGACCTCGCCGCGATGCGCGACGGTATCGTGGCGCTCGGCGGCGACGCGCAGAAGATCAACCCGCTGAACCCGGTCGACCTCGTGATCGACCACTCGGTGATGATCGACGAGTTCGGCAACCCGCGTGCCTTCCAGATGAACGTGGACCGCGAATACGAGCGGAACGGCGAGCGTTACGAGTTCCTCAAGTGGGGTCAGAAGGCGTTCCAGAACTTCCGCGTGGTCCCGCCGGGCACCGGAATTTGCCACCAGGTGAACCTCGAGTATCTCGCAAAGACCGTCTGGTCGGACAAGGATCAGAACGGCGAGCTCGTGGCCTATCCCGACACGCTTGTCGGCACCGACAGCCACACCACGATGGTCAACGGCGCGGCCGTCCTTGGCTGGGGCGTGGGCGGCATCGAAGCCGAGGCCGCGATGCTCGGCCAGCCGATCTCCATGCTGATCCCCGAGGTCGTGGGCTTCAAGCTGACAGGCGCGATGCCCGAGGGCACCACGGCGACCGATCTCGTCCTGAGGGTCGTGCAGATGCTGCGCGAAAAGGGCGTGGTGTCGAAATTCGTCGAGTTCTACGGCGACGGGCTCGACAACGTGCCGCTCGCGGACCGGGCCACCATCGGCAACATGGCGCCTGAATACGGCGCGACCTGCGGCTTCTTCCCCATCGACGCCGAGACCCTGCGCTATCTCGAGCAGACCGGCCGCGACAAGGACACGATCGAGCTGGTCGAGGCCTATGCCAAGGAACAGGGCATGTGGCGCGAGGCCGGCGAGGAGCCGGTCTTCACCGACACGCTCGAGCTCGACATGGCGACCGTGAAGCCCGCGATCTCGGGTCCGAAGCGCCCGCAGGATCACATCGATCTCGACAAGGCGGCCGAGACCTTCCACGCCTATATCGAAGGCCAGTCCGGCAACCGCAAGGAATCCGCCAAGGACGAAACCCGCTGGGAGGCCGAGGGCGGCATGCCCGAGCCGCGCAAGATCCCAGGCGACACCGGCAGCCACAAGCGGGCGATGGTGGAGATGGAGGATATCGACGGCGAGACCAAGCAGTTCCAGCTGCATGACGGCTCGATCGTGATCGCGTCCATCACCTCCTGCACCAACACCTCGAACCCCTACGTGATGATCGGCGCCGGTCTCGTGGCCCGCAAGGCCCGCGAGCTCGGTCTCGACCGCAAGCCCTGGGTGAAGACCTCGCTCGCCCCCGGCTCGCAGGTCGTGTCTGCCTATCTCGAGGCCACCGGCCTGCAGGACGATCTGGACGCCATCGGCTTCAACCTCGTGGGCTATGGCTGCACCACCTGCATCGGCAACTCCGGCCCCATCGCCGAGGAGCTGTCCAAGGCCATCGCCGAGAATGACCTGATCGCGGTCTCGGTGCTTTCGGGCAACCGCAACTTCGAGGGCCGCATCAGCCCCGACGTCCGCGCCAACTACCTGGCCTCGCCGCCGCTCGTGGTGGCCTATGCTCTGGTGGGCGACATGAATGTCGACATCACCACCGAGCCGCTCGGCCAGGACAAGGACGGCAACGACGTGTTCCTGAAGGATCTCTGGCCGTCGCAATCCGAGATCGCCGAGCTGGTCGAGAAGACCGTGACCCGCGAGAGCTTCCAGGAGAAATACGCCGACGTCTTCAAGGGCGACGAGAAGTGGCAGGCGGTCGAGACCACCGACAGCCAGACCTATAACTGGCCGCCGACCTCGACCTATGTCCAGAACCCGCCCTACTTCCAGGGCATGGACAAGGAGCCGGGCGAGATCACCGACATCACCGGCGCGCGCATCCTCGCGATCCTGGGCGACATGGTCACCACCGACCACATCTCCCCTGCCGGCTCGTTCAAGGAATCCACGCCGGCCGGCACCTATCTGACCGAGCGCCAGGTCGCCCCGCGGGAGTTCAACTCCTACGGCTCGCGCCGCGGCAACCACGAGGTCATGATGCGCGGCACCTTCGCCAATATCCGCATCAGGAACGAGATGCTGGACGGCGTCGAGGGCGGCTACACCAAGGGCCCGGATGGCGAGCAGACCACGATCTTCGAGGCCGCGATGGCCTATGAGGAGAACGGCACGCCGCTCGTCATCTTCGCGGGCGAACAGTATGGCGCGGGCTCCTCGCGCGACTGGGCGGCCAAGGGCACGGCGCTTCTGGGCGTCAAGGCGGTGATCGCCGAGAGCTACGAGCGTATCCACCGCTCGAACCTGGTGGGCTTCGGGGTCATCCCCTTCGAGTTCACCAATGGCGACACCCGCGAGAGCCTCGGCCTCAAGGGCGACGAGAGCGTCGACATCCTCGGCCTCGACACGATCAAGGCGGGTGCGGTCGTGCCCTGCAAGATCACCTATGCCGACGGCTCCGAGAAGGAGATCGAGATCAAGTGCCGGATCGATACCGCCATCGAGAAGGAATATGTCGAGCATGGCGGCGTGCTGCATTACGTGCTGCGCAACCTCGCCAAGGCCGCCTGATCTCAGGCTGAGCTGACACGGAAAGGCCCCGACGGCGACGTCGGGGCCTTTTTGCGTTCGGTGCTTTGGTTCAGTAGAGCGCGCCAAGTCCCTTGGGCTTGATCGACGGCAGGACCGTGACGGAAGCGCCATGCACATGTTTGGCGTGCAGGTGGATCACGTCGTGGTTCAGCATCCGGATGCAGCCCGAGGACACCGCGCGGCCAAGCTCCTGCGGCACCGCATCGCCATGGACCCGGTAGAGCGTGTCCTTGCCGTTCTTGAAGAGGTAGAGCGCCCGCGCGCCGAGCGGATTGCCAGGACCGGGATCCATCCCGCCATTGCTGACCGAATAGGGCGCGAGCTCGGGCTTCCGCGCGATCATCGTCTCGGGCACCTTCCAGCGCGGCCATGCGCGCGCGAATTGCAGGCGCGCGGTCCCCTCCCAGGCGAAGCCCGCCGCGCCGACCGACACCGCGTAGCGCGTCGCGATCTCGGGCGTGTCGATGAAGTGCAGGATCCCGGCATCTGGGTCGATGACGATGTCGCCCCGGCTGCGACCCGTCCAGGGGTTGGGCACTTCGCGCCGCCAATGCTCCGGCTTCAGGGTCCCGGGCGGAATGGCGGGCACCGGGTAGGGTTCGTCATGTATCGCGCCGTAGATCGCGGGAAGCGGCGGCTCTGGGGAAAGCGGCGCCGTCGCGGCGCGGGTGATCTCGGTCTCGCGCCGGGGTGCGCAGGCGGCAAGCGCCGCCGCGCCGCCGAGGGCGAGGACGTGTCTGCGTGTGAACATCTGGTCTATCCTTGGAAAAGTCTGACGGAACGACGGCGCGATGCGCCGGTCGTGCGGGAAAAGCCGTCAGGCTCGTCGCGGAGGCGCGCGAGGCGGCACATGCGCCAGCCCCTCCGCCGTTCGCCTGGACGCAGGTCTCTCGTGGTCGCCCAGGACACGCTCGGGCCAGTCCGCAGTCTCGACGAGGAGCGCCGGTGCCGCGCAGCTGCCGCCCGGAACCAGCGCCGTCCGGCACTGGCGCGCGGATACTGCGCGCAGCGTCGGGGCAACCTTCGGTCGGACCGCGTCCGTGCCTTCAGAGAGCGAGACCACGCCCGCGCCGTCTGCTGCCCTGTCCATCGCGCGCAGATACCCGCCCACGGGCAGGAGCGCGAGGACCAGCAGGAGGATCAGGAAGGGGCGCAGAATGGTCATCGCGGGCAAGGTCCGCCATTGACCTTGCGCTGTCCAGACACGTCCCGGTGAGCGCGCACGCCTGTGCGCAGATGCCGCACGGAGACTGCAACGCCGGGATATCGTTGGAAAATCAGGGCATTTGACCTAGCTCACCCCTCAAAGAGCCCGCGATGCGGGCCGCATGTTTTAACGGAGGAGACAGTCCCCATGCTCAATGCGCTCTCGCGCCCGATGGTGCGGGTAGTTGACCGCTACCTGCCCGACCCGTTCGTTTTCGTCCTCGTTCTCACCCTCGTCGCGGCGGTTGCGGCGATGCTGGTCGAGGGCACCTCGCCGCTTCAGGTCGTCACGATCTGGGGCGACGGGTTCTGGTCGCTCCTGACCTTTTCGATGCAGATGCTGCTGGTCCTGGTGACCGGCTACATGATGGCTTCGACGCCGCTGGTGCGCCGTGGCCTCTCGGCGCTCGCCGCCACGGCGAACACTCCCGGCGGAGCGATCCTCCTGGTGTCCTTCGTGTCGCTCGCGGCAAGCTGGATCAACTGGGGCTTCGGCCTTGTCGTCGGCGCGCTCTTCGCCAAGGAGCTCGCACGTCAGATCAAGGTCGATTACCGGCTGCTGGTCGCCTCGGCCTATTCGGGCTTCATCGTCTGGCATGGCGGGCTCGCGGGCTCGGTGCCGCTGTCGATCGCGACCGAGGGGCACCCCTTCGTCGACATCACCGGCGTGATCCCGACCTCGGAGACGATCTTTTCCTATTACAACCTGATCATCGTCGCCGCGCTCTTCGTTGCCGTGCCGTTCATCAACCGCGCGATGATGCCGAAGGAAGGCGAGGAGATTTTCGTCGATCCGAAGCTTCTCGAGGAAAAGCACACCGAGACCAAGACCGAGCCAACGCCGGCCGACCGGGTCGAGAACAGCCGCATCCTCGCCTGGCTCGTGGGGGCCGCGGGCGCGGCCTGGCTGATCCAGTATTTCGCAACCGGCGGCGGGTTGTCGCTCAACGTGATCAACTTCCTCTTCCTGACGCTGGCGATCATCCTGCACGGCACCCCGCGCAACCTGCTCGACTCGCTGCAGGAAGCGGTCCAGGGCGGCGCCGGGATCGTGATCCAGTTCCCCTTCTATGCCGGGATCATGGCGATCATGGTGCAGTCGGGCCTCGCCGCGACAATCTCCGAGGCGATCATCGGCTTCGCGTCGGCGACGACCCTGCCCTTCTGGTCGTTCCTCTCGGCGGGCCTCGTGAACTTCTTCGTGCCCTCGGGCGGCGGTCAGTGGGCCGTGCAGGCGCCGGTGGTTCTGCCTGCGGCCGAGGCGCTCGGCACCGATCTGGCGCGGGCCTCGATGGCCGTGGCCTGGGGGGATGCCTGGACCAATATGGTGCAGCCGTTCTGGGCCCTGCCGATCCTCGGCATCGCCGGTCTGAAGGCCAAGGACATCATGGGGTTCTGCATGGTGCACCTGATCCTGTCGGGCGCGATCATAGCTCTCGGGCTGACCTTCCTGTAAGGCAGCGCGCTTGAAGCGACACATGACTGAAGCGCCCCTGCCGGACCTCCGGCGGGGGCGTTTTCGTTGGCACGCGGATTTCGGTGAAATCCGCACGAAATCCGAGCCGGATTTCGCGCGCGTTCCGCTTCGGAACGCGCCCGCGGACGACATTTCGTGAGAGGTGACGCCGTCCGTCCCGCAAGACGTGCCGACCTTACTGCTGAGACTCCAGCGCCTCTTCGAGCGCGGGCAGGAAGCGCTGCTCGTAATCCGATCCGACCAGAGGTCCGGCAAACCGGAACAGCACCGTGCCCTCCCCGTCGAGGATGAAGGTCTCCGGCGGCGCCGTCACGCCCCATTCGATGGCGCTGCGGCCCTGGGGATCGAACGCCACCGCCTTGAACGGGTTGTCCTCATCCTCGAGATAGCTCAGCGCCGACCCGGCCTGGTCCTTGAAGTTCACGCCGAGGATCGGCAGACCATCGGCGGCCATCTCCATCAGCACCGGGTGCTCGACGCGGCAGGGCGGGCACCAGCTCGCCCAGAAATTCACCAGCGTCACTTCTCCCGAGGCCACCATCTCGCGCGAGATCGCCGTGTAGCCCTCCAGCCCCTCGACGGGCAGGCTCGGCGCCTCCCGTCCGACCCGGGTCGAGGGCAGCCCCTGCGGGTCCTCGCGGAACATGCCGACAAAGGCCAGCCCGGCGAAGGCCGCGAAGACCAGCGGCGGCAGAAGCATCAACGGCTTAACGCGCATCGCGCCGCTCCACCTTGTCGAGCTCGGATTTCACCTGTGCCGAGCGGCGCAGGCTGAGCCAGATCAGCGCCGCCAGAAGCGCCAGCGACACGCCATAGGCCGAGAGCACGTAGACCGCGTATTTGCCCAGTTCCGGCATCATGCCATCCGCTCCTTCGCGATCAGCGCCTTGAGCCTGCGCACGCGGATCTCGGTCCGGGTCCGCAGGAGGACCAGCGCCACGAAGACCAGCCCGAAGCCCACCATGGTCAGCACAAGCGGCTGCCAGAACACGTCCGAGATGTTCTCTTCCTTGTCCATCGACAGGGTCGCGCCCTGGTGCAACCCCTGGTTCCAGAACAGAACCGCGTAGCGCGACAGGAAGGCGAAGACCGAGCCGACAAGGCAGAGGATCGAAGTCAGATCCGCCGCCGTGTCCGGGTCCTCGATCGCCTCCCAGAGCGCGATGTAGCCGAGATAGAAGAGAAAGAGGATCAGGAACGAGGTCAGGCGCGGGTCCCAGACCCACCAGGTGCCCCACATCGGCTGCCCCCAGAAGGCCCCCGTCACCAGCGCCACCAGCGTCATCACCGCGCCCACCGGCGCCGCGGCCCGCGCCGCAAGAGCGCTCACGTGGTGACGCCGCACGATCCAGATCAGCGAGGCCACCAGCATCATCGCCCAGGCGTTGATCGCCATGAGTGCGGACGGCACGTGGATGTAGATGATCTTCACCGTCGAGCCCTGGCGGAAATCGTCCGGCGTGAAGAAGAACCCCCAAAACAGGCCGATCCCGACGCAGAGCGCCGCGACCACCGAGACCGGTGTCAGCACGCGATCCACCACGCGGGTGAACTTGACCGGGTTGGCATATTCCCAAAGCGACATGTGTTCTCCCCTAGCCGCTTGCCGCGCGGCGTTCAATTCACATCAGCGCAGGTTGATCCTGAGCACCGCCGCGCCCGCGAAGGGCAAGAGCGCAAAGGCCCCGAGGCTGATCCCCGCCAGAAGCAGAAGCGGCGTCTCGACCGCGAGCCCCGCCGCCCCGCGCCGCGCCGCCTCGGCCCCGAAGACAAGCGTCGGCACGTAGAGCGGCAGGACCAGGAGCGACATCAGAAGCCCGCCGCGGCGCAGCCCCACGGTGAGCGCCGCGCCGAACGCGCCGATGACCGAGAGCGCCGGCGTGCCGATCAGGAGCGACAGGAACAGCCAGAGATATCCGCCGGACGGCAGGTTCAGAAGCACCCCGAGCGCCGGGGCGGCGATGACCAGCGGCAATCCGGTGGTGATCCAATGCGCCAGCGCCTTGACCGCCACCACCCCTTCCAGCGGCAGCGGCGCCGTGGCCAGGAGATCGAGAGACCCGTCCTCGCGGTCGAGCGCGAAGATGCGGTCGAGCGACAAAAGGCACGCCAAAAGCGCCCCGATCCAGAGGATGCCCGGCGCGATCACCGACAGCGTCAGGGTCTCGGGCCCCACGCCCAGGGGCACCAGCACTGTCACGATAAGGAAGAACGCAAGCCCGAGGCCAAAGCCGCCGCCCGCCCGCACCGCGAGCGCCAGATCGCGGATCAGGAGCGCGGTCACAGGAACGCCTCGTCGCTGGCCGCCACGCGCGGCTCGGCGCGGAAGCGCGAAACGTCAAGCACCGCGCTGTCGAGCCCGAGGTCGATATGGGTGGCCATGAGCGCAGCGCCGCCGCCCGCGAGATGGGCGCGCACCGCATCGGCGAAGCGCGCGACGGACGCGGTGTCGAGCGACACGGTAGGCTCGTCCAGAACCCAGACCCGGCGACCCGTCACCATAAGCCGTGCGAGCCCCAGCCGCCGCTTCTGCCCGGCCGACAGCTGACCCGCGGGACGGTCGACGAGCGTCTCCAGGTCAAAGCCCGACAGCGCCGCCTCGATCCCGTCTTGCCCGAAGACGCGCGCCCAGAAACTCAGGTTCTCCGCGACGCTCAGCGTCGGCTTCAACCCGTCGGCATGGCCCGCATAGGCCACCTCCTCGGCGCCCATTATCTCACCGGATTCGACCGGCTGAAGGCCCGCGACGGCGCGCAGAAGTGTCGTCTTGCCCGCGCCGTTCGGCCCGCGCAACACCAGCGCCTCGCCTGCGCCAAGCGACAGGCTCACCCTTTCGAGCACCGGCACGCCCCCGCGCGCCACAGAGACGTCGCGCAACTCGAGCATCACTCCGCGCGTCCCACGCCGGGCAGACGCGCGCCGCCACGCCGGTTCATCTGTCCGAAAATATCCGCGGGGGGAACGGCGCCGCAGGCGACGTGGGGGGCGAAGGGCCCCCCTCTGCCCGCGCCGCGGGTCACCTGCGGTCCTCCATGAAGCGGGCCAGCCGTGCAAGACCCTCCTCGATATCCGCGGTCGCGCGGGCATAGGAAAAGCGCAAGGTGGTCGCGCCGCGCTCGGGATCGAAATCGAGCCCCGGCGTTACGGCGACGCCCGCGCCCTGCAGGATCTCGGCTGCGAAGGCGCGGCTGTCCTCGGTCAATTCCGAGACATCGGCATAGACGTAGAACGCCCCGTCCGGAGGCGCGATCCGCGTGAACCCCGCCTTCGGCAGGCCCTCGAGCATCAGGCCGCGGTTCTCGGCATAGACGGCGAGATTGGCCTGCAGCTCCTCCTCGGCATCCATCGCCGCCAGGGCCGCCACCTGCGCGGCATGGGGCGCACAGATGAAGAGGTTCTGCGCCAGCCGCTCGACCTGCCGCAGCTGCGCCTCGGGCAGGACCATCCAGCCGACCCGCCAGCCGGTCATCGAGTAGTATTTCGAGAAGGAGTTGATGACGCAGACTTTGTCAGAGAGTTCGAGCGCCGTGACCGCCCGCGCCTCGTATTCGATTCCGTGGTAGATCTCGTCCGAGATAAAGGCCGCGCCCCGCGCCTCGGCGCAGTCGATCAGCGCCCCCAGCGCCCCGCGGTCCAGCATGGTGCCGGTGGGATTGGCCGGCGAGGCGATCATCAGGCCCTGCCAGTCCAGCCCCTCCAGGTCGGCCGGCACCGGCTGGTAGCGGTGCGACGCAGCACTTTCGACCTCGACCGGTTCAAGATCGAGCGCACGCAGGATCTGGCGGTAGGAGGGATAGCCCGGACGCCCGATCGCGACCTTCTCGCCCGCATCGAAGAGCGCGGTGAAGGCCAGGAGGAACGCCCCCGACGAGCCCGGCGTGACCACCACCCGGGCCGGGTCGAGATCGACGCCATAGCGCTCGCCGTAATGCCGCGCGATACGTCGCCGGAGCGCCGGAAGCCCCAGCGCCACTGTATAGCCCAGGGCGTCGTCCTTCATCGCGACACCAAGCGCTTCGCGCGCCCGGGCGGGCGCGGGCGTGCCGGGCTGGCCCACCTCCATGTGGACGATCGACCGGCCCGCCTCCTCGGCGGCGCGGGCCTCTTCCATCACGTCCATCACAATGAAGGGATCGACCGCTCCGCGCCTTGAGTTCCGCATCCTGCCCTCTCTATCCTGCGGCCCAATGTCTGTAAGGAACGGCGCGCAAGGTCAATGAAGAGCCTCCGCTTTCTCGTCCTCCTGGCCGCGCTTGTCGTCGCAGGCGCCCTGCCCGCCCGCGCGGTCACGCTCCTGCGCGATGCCGATATCGAATACGCGCTGGGCGAACTGGCCGAGCCGGTGCTGCGGGCTGCGGGTCTCTCGCCCGGGTCGGTCAAGGTGCTCCTGGTCGATGACGGGGCGCTCAACGCCTTCGTCGCCGACAGCCGCCATATCCTGATCCATTCCGGCCTGGTCTTGAAGCTCGAGACCGCGCGCTCGCTGCAGGCGGTGATCGCGCATGAGGCCGCCCATATCGCCAATGGCCACTTCACCCGCCGCGCCGCGAACATGCGCAACGCGCGCACCGCCGCCGGTCTCGGCGCGGTGCTGGCCGCCGTCGCCGCGGCAAGCGGGCAGACGGAAGCGGCGGTCGGCATCGGGGCGGGTGCCGGATCGGCGGCGGCGCGGAACTTCCTCGCCCATACGCGCGCCGAGGAAAGCGCCGCCGACCAGAGCGGCATCCGCTACATGCAGCGCGCCGGGATCGATCCCGAGGGCGCGGCCGAGGTCCTGCGCATCTTCCGCGGGCAGGAGGCGCTCTCGGCCGCGCGGCAGGACCCCTATCTTCTGACCCATCCGCTGACGCGCGACCGGCTCCGGGCGGTCGAAGGCTTCGCCGCCGCCGCGCGCGGCTCCTATCCGCCCGATGGCACGGCGGCCTATTGGTTCGCCCGCGCCAAGGGCAAGCTCTCGGCCTTCCAACGCGCGCCGAAATGGACGTTGCGCCGGGTCTCGGAAGGGCCGACCCGCGACATCGCGCTAATGCGCGAGGCCGTGGCGCGCCACCGCCAGAGCGATCTCCGCGGCGCACTCAAGGCGATCGACGGGGCCCTGGCCCTGCGCCCCTCGGACCCGTTCCTCATGGATCTCAAGGGGCAGATCCTTCTGGAGAACCGGCAGGCCGGTGCCGCGGCGCAGGTCTATTCCGCTGCGTCGAGCCGCGCGCCGGGCAATGCGTTGATCCGCGGCGGGCTCGGTCGCGCGCTTCTGGCGGCGGGCGACTTCAAGGGCGCGCTCGTCGCGCTCGAAGGCGCCCGGGATCGGGACGCGCAGGACGGACGTGTGCTGCGCGATCTTGCGGTTGCCTACGCCAAGACCGGCCAGATGGGGCTTGCCTCGGTCGTGACCGCCGAGCGCTACGCCCTTCAGGGCCGGATGCGGGACGCGGGCGTTCATGCCACGCGCGCGCTGGGACTGCTGCCGCGCGGCAGCCCGGCGTGGAACCGCGCCGACGATGTGTTAAGAGCGGCGGAACGCACCCGCCGATGAGACGGATTTATCCAAGGAGAGACCCATGATTTCACGCCTCACCACGGCGACCGCACTGGCCCTTGCCCTCGCGGCCCCGGCCTATGCCTTCGACATCACCAACATGACCGATGCCGAGCGCGAGGCGTTTCGGGCAGAGGTGCGGTCCTATCTCCTCGACAATCCCGGGGTGATCATGGAGGCCGTCGACGCGCTCGAGGCGCAGCAGGCGCAGGCGCAGGCCGATGCGGATGTGCAGATGGTGGCCGACAATGCCGACGCGCTTTTCGAGGGCCATGGCTGGGTCGGCGGCAATCCCGAGGGCGACGTGACCGTCGTGGAGTTCATGGATTATCGCTGCGGCTATTGTCGCCGCGCCGATCCCGAGGTCAGCGAGTTGATCGAGAGCGACGGGAACATCCGCTTCATCCTGAAGGAGTTTCCGATCCTGGGCGAGAACTCCGAGATCTCCTCGAAATTCGCCATCGCGGTGCGCAATGTCGCGGGCGACGATGCCTACAAGGCCGCCCATGACGCGCTTTACGCGATGAACCAGGACATGTCCGAGCCGGTTCTGCAGCGGCTGGCCGAGAGCCTGGGCGTCGATGCGGATGCGGTCCTCGCGGAGATGGAAAGCGATGCGGTCGCGCAGGAGATCGCCGACAACCGGGCCCTGGCGCGCGAGATGCAGATCTCGGGCACGCCGAGCTTTGTCATGGGCGAGCGGCTGGTGCGCGGCTACGTGCCGCTCGACGGCATGCGCCAGGTGATCGCGGGCGAGCGCGCGGACGGGTGATCCGGACGCTCTGGGGGGCGGCGCTCTGGACAGCGGCGCTCGGGACGACCGCCGCGCCGCTTCACGCGGGAGCGCTATTCCCGGAGACCGAGCAGCGCGCGGCCTTCGGCGCGGAACTGCGCGCCGCGCTGATCGCCGATCCCGCTCCGATCCTTGAGGCGCTCAACCCCTCGCCGGTCAGCTATGCCGAGGACATCGCGGAGGATCTGGCCCGCCTCGATGCAGAGCGCGCGGCGCTCTACGCGCCCCATTTGCCGCGCCTCGGAGCCCAAGACGGCGCGGTCACGATCGCCTTCCTGACCGGTCCGGACTGCAACGATTGCGCCTTGGCGGAGACGGAGCTTACCGCGCTTCTGGAGCGGCTCGGACTGGCCGCGACACGGATCGACACGGGCGATGACGCGGCGGCGGCGATGATGGCGCGGCTGACCCTCGACGCGCTTCCGGCCTATGTGCTGCCGGACATGATGATCCGTGGTCACGTGCCGGATTTCGTCCTGGAGCGCTATCTCACCGAGTGAGGTATGCGCCGCGATGGCGCGCGTCGAACGAGGCTTTGCGCCGCGCTGGCGCGCGTCGCCGGTCGCTCGCTGCGCTCGCGAGAGGTTGCGCGCGGGGCTGTCGCCCCGCGCGGGCGCTATTCGGCGGCCTGAGTCTCGGCTGCGGTTTCGGCCTCGATCGCCGCGGCCTTCTTCTCGACCTCCTCGACGATGTGGTCGATCATCTTCTCGTTGGACATCTTGTGGCTGGCCTTGCCCGCCAGATAGACCATGCCCGACCCGGCACCGCCGCCGGTGAAGCCCACATCGGTCATCAGCGCCTCGCCCGGCCCGTTGACCACGCAGCCGATGATCGAGAGCGACATCGGTGTCTTGATATGTTCCAGCCGCCGTTCCAGTTCCTCGACCGTCTTGATCACGTCGAAGCCCTGACGCGCGCAGGACGGGCAGGAGATGATGTTCACGCCGCGGTGGCGCAAGCCGAGGCTCTTGAGGATCTCGTAGCCGACCTTCACCTCTTCCACCGGATCGGCGGAGAGAGAGACGCGGATCGTGTCGCCGATCCCCATCCAGAGCAGGTTGCCGAGACCGATCGCAGATTTGATCGTGCCCGAGGTGAGACCGCCCGCCTCGGTGATGCCGAGATGGATCGGCTTGTCGGTGGCCTCGGCGATGCCCTGATAGGCGGCGGCGGCCAGGAACACGTCCGAGGCCTTCACCGAGATCTTGAACTCATGGAAATCGTTGTCCTCGAGAATGCGGATATGTTCGAGACCGCTCTCGACCATCGCCTCGGGGCACGGCTCGCCGTATTTCTCGAGGAGGTGCTTTTCCAGCGACCCGGCATTCACGCCGATCCGCATCGAGCAGCCGTGATCGCGCGCCGCCTGGATGACCTCGCGCACCCGGTCGGGCGAGCCTATATTGCCGGGATTGATCCTGAGGCAGGCTGCGCCGGCCTCGGCGGCCTCGATGCCGCGGCGATAATGGAAATGGATGTCGGCGACGATCGGCACCGGGCTTTCGCGCACGATCTCCTTGAGCGCGCGGGCCGACGCCTCGTCGGGCACGGAGACGCGCACGATGTCGGCCCCTGCCTCGGCGGCGCGGGTCACCTGGTCGACGGTCGCCTTGACGTCGGTGGTCGCGGTGTTGGTCATGGTCTGCACCGAGATCGGCGCATCGCCGCCCACGGGCACGGAGCCGACCATGATCTGCCGCGACGCCCGGCGATAGATATTGCGCCACGGGCGGATGGAATTGAGGCTCATGGAAGCGTCTCCGGACGGGTCGGTCTTGTGGCAGAGCCTAGCGCGCTGCCTGTCCGATAGCTAGGTTCTGAGGCGGCGGGACGCAACCGCCGCCCGGTCGGATTACTCGACCGCGGGCGCCTCGGCGGCGTTCAGCTCGGCCACGACACGGGCGAGATCGGAATCCTGCTCGAGCTCGGCGACGCTGAAGCTCTCGGAGAGCGCGTTGACCGACAGCGCCAGGTTCGAGGTGACCTGACCGCGCGGACCGGCGGGACCGAAGGTCTGGCCGTTCATGGCGAAATAGATCGCGCCCGATTCGCCCACGCGGAGCGTCGGGGCATCCTCGGTCTGCGGGACGGCATAGGTGTCGCCCGCGTTCATGATGCCTTCGTAGATGACCGAGCCATCGGCGGCGCGCACGCGCACCCAAGCCGGGCGCACGGCGATCATCGTGACGCCGGGCGCCTGCTGTTCCAGCACCTGCGGTGCTCCGGGTTCGCCCTGCGCGATCTCGGTGGTCTCGTCGCCGAGCGCGGCGCGAAGCGCGTGATCGACACCGGCCAGTTGCGTGCCGGGTTCGCCGGACACGCCGTCGACCTGCGGCAGACGGCTTTCCGCCGAGCGCCGGGCGTAGAGGCCCACGCGGCTCGGATCGAGGGTCGAGATCGGGGCGTCGCGTGCCACCAGAACCGGGACGTCGAGCGCCTGCGGGCGGTAGAGCCGGTCGAGCGCTTCGTTCGACGGCGGGGTGAAGACACCCGCCTGTTCGGTCGGGAGCGATTCGTCTGGGGTCGGCGTTCGGGTGGCGGTTGAGATCGGGTCGAGATCGGAGAGCACCACCGGCGTCTGTTCGACCGGCGCGAGGCGCACGCGCTGCACTTCCTGCAGGACCGACCAGCCGCCATAGCCGATCCCGGCCACGAGCGCGATGAGCACGAGGGTCGAGCCGATGGCCGCCGGTTCGATCCGCGACATCAGACCGTCCCCGCCGGGCTGGAACGGCAGCGATGGCTGGGTGAAGGGATCGCGCACCGCGGAGGCCGCGACGATGGGCTGGTTCGACTTGCGCTTCACGCCCGAGGCGGCCTCGGACATGCCGTGGGCGACGGAGAAGCCGCTTTCCTCGCAGAAGAGCGCGAAGGTTTCGTCCGGGTCCATGCCGAGATAGCGCGCGTAGGAGCGCACATATCCCGCGATGAAGCCGGGCGTGTCGAAGGAGGACGGGTCGCAGTTCTCGATGGCGGCGATGTAATTGGCGTTGATTCGCAGCTCGCGCTGAACGTCGAGCAGGGACTTGCCCAGCGTCGCCCGCTCACCGCGCATTATGTCGCCCAAACGCAATTCGAAGTCGTCGAAGCTCCGCGGCTTCGCGACTTCGTCAAGCGGCAAGTCTTGCCCCTTTCGCCCGATCATAGCGATTGTCCTGTATTCACCATCTCGTGCCCCGTGCCCTGTTTATTCCAGCGACGTGGCCGATTCGAGTCGCTGGTTTATTTCGCTCACGATAGCACATCGCAAGGAATTAAACAGGAAAGGTGCAATCAGGCGGTTAATTCGGCACGATTTAGCGCGCAATGGCTCCAGAGCTCGTCCATCGCCTGGACGAGGCGGCTCATTTCGCCGGGGCCGTGAACCGGGGACGGCGTGAAGCGCAGGCGCTCCGTGCCGCGCGGGACGGTCGGGAAATTGATCGGCTGAACATAGATACCATAGCCGTCGAGCAGCATGTCCGATAGCTGCTTGGTATGGACCGGATCGCCCACGATCACCGGCACGATATGGCTGCCACGATCGATCAGCGGCAGTCCCATGCCCTTGAGCCGGGTCTTCAGAATCGAGGCGCGCTCCTGGTGCAGATCGCGCAGCTTCTGGCCTTCGGAGGTCTTGAGAAACGCCACCGATGCCGCGGCACCGGCCGCTACGGCGGGCGGAAGCGAGGTGGTGAAGATGAAGCCCGGCGCGTAAGAGCGGATGGCATCGCACATTTTCGCCGAGGCCGCGATATAGCCGCCCATCACGCCGTAGGCTTTGGCAAGGGTGCCGTTGATGATGTCGAGCCGGTGCATCAGCCGATCGCGCTCGCAGACACCCGCGCCGCGGGGGCCATACATGCCGACGGCGTGAACCTCGTCGATATAGGTCAGCGCGCCGAACTCGTCGGCGAGATCGCAGATCGCCTCGATCGGGCCGAAATCGCCATCCATAGAGTAGATCGATTCGAAGGCGATCAGCTTGGGCGCCGCCGGATCGTCGGCTTCGAGCAATTCGCGCAGATGCGCCACGTCGTTATGGCGGAAGATGCGCTTGGCACCGCCGTTGCGGCGCACGCCTTCGATCATCGAGGCGTGATTGAGCGCGTCCGAGTAGATGATCAGCCCCGGGAAGAGCTTCGGCAGGGTCGAAAGGGTGGCGTCATTGGCTATGTAGGCCGAGGTAAAGAGAAGTGACGCCTCTTTTCCGTGGAGATCGGCCAGTTCCGACTCGAGCCGCTTGTGAAAGACCGTGGTGCCCGAGATGTTGCGCGTCCCGCCCGAGCCCGCGCCGGTGGCGTCGAGCGCCTCGTGCATCGCGGCGAGAACCGCCGGGTGCTGGCCCATGCCGAGATAGTCGTTGCCGCACCAGACCGTGATCGGCGTCTCGGTGCCGTCGGACTTGCGCCATGTGGCGTGAGGGAACTGGCCCTTCTTGCGCTCGATATCGATGAACGTGCGATAGCGGCCTTCCTGGTGAAGACGGTCGATCGCTTGGTCCAGCTGCAGGTTGTAGTCCACCCTGCCCTCCTGTCGTCTCGGGTCCTGTCGCATGGAACCCCGTGATGCATTCAGCCTTGTGAATGCATATAGAAGCCACCCGCGCGGGACAAGCTCCTAGCACATGACAGAGCGTCGCAACCTTGACCTTGGTCAAAGGCTCCTGTCTCCGATCGGAAACAACCGCGGCCACCCAGTGCCTTCATTCACCACGCTGGAGGGCCTGCGGACCATGCCTCCTTTGGTCGCGCCCTTACGGTCTGACCGGCGCCCCGAGCGGACCGGCGAGGCCTGTGACCGCCGGCACAGACGGGCCGCGCCGGGGCAGGTAAAGTTCGGACATCGCCGCGACACTCCGGTGCGGCCCGTTCCCTCAACCCGATCACGAAAGCCAGACCAATGTCCCTCACCTCGTCCGGCCCGCTTCCGCTCTTCCTGCTCTGCGTCGTCTCGGCGGGTTATCTCACCGCGACCTTGGCGATGAAGATGGTCGCCGATGGCAGCGCCTCCTCGGTGGCCGCGGGATTACTCGCGCTCGGGCTCGCGGCGGTGGTGTTGGGCGAGATCGCGCTTCTGCGTGGCGCGCATCTCTCGGTGGTCTATATCGGCATTCTCGCCAGCGAGACGCTTCTGGCGCTGGCCTATGCCGCATGGATCGGAGAAGGCGTCACCCTGCGCCAGGGCGTCGGCGCGGCCTTCGTGCTGACCGGCGCGGTCGTGGTGCTGCAATAGCCGCGAAGCGGCCGAAAATCGACGCGATTTTCGCCGGTTTCCGGTTCGGAAACCGCGCCCGGCGATGACCGTGCGCTCCTCTGGACAGTGCCCGGCCTGCTGCTAGGGTCTGCCGCAACAGACCCCCGACAGGAGCCGCACCCGCCATGTCCCTCGACGCCGTTCTCGCCCGTATCGACACCGATTTCGACGCCGCGACCGACCGCCTCTTCGATCTTTTGCGGGTCCCCTCGATCTCGACCGATCCGGCCTACAAGGACGACTGCCGACGCGCCGCCGAGTGGCTGGTCGCCGATCTCGAAAGCCTCGGCGTGCGCGCCACCCTTCGCGACACGCCGGGCCACCCGATGGTCGTCGGCCATGTCGATGGACCGGGCCCGCATCTGCTCTTTTACGGGCATTACGACGTGCAGCCTGTCGATCCGCTGGAGCTCTGGGACCGCGACCCGTTCGATCCGGCGCTGGAAGAGACGCCCGCGGGCAAGGTGATCCGCGCGCGCGGCGCGTCGGACGACAAGGGGCAGCTCATGACCTTCGTCGAGGCCTGCCGCGCCTGGGTCGCGGAACATGGCAGCCTGCCCTGCAAGATCACCTTCTTCTTCGAAGGCGAAGAGGAATCCGGCTCGCCCTCGCTCATCCCCTTCCTCAAGGACAATGCCGAAGAGCTCTCCGCCGATATCGCGCTGATCTGCGACACCGCGCTCTTCGACAGCCGCGTCCCGGGCATCGTGACGATGCTCCGCGGCCTTCTGGGCGAGGAGATCACCATCACTGGCCCCGACAAGGACCTGCATTCGGGCTTCTTCGGCGGCGCGGCGATGAACCCGATCCGCGTGCTCTCGGGCATTCTCGCCAACCTCCATGACGACACCGGCCGGATCACCGTGCCGGGATTCTATGACGGCGTGCCCGAGCTCTCGCCGGAGCTCCGCGCACAATGGGAGGGCCTGGGCTTCGACGCGGGCGCGTTCCTCGGAGCGGTGGGGCTTGCGACCCCCGCAGGCGAGCAGGACCGCAGCGCGCTCGAGATGGTCTGGTCGCGCCCCACCGCCGAGATCAACGGCATCATCGGCGGCTATACCGGCGCGGGGTTCAAGACGGTGCTGCCGTCCAAGGCCTCGGCCAAGATCAGCTTCCGGCTCGTCGGCGATCAGGACCCGCACGCGCTCCGCGACAGCTTCCGCGACTGGGTGCGCGATCAGGTGCCCGCCGATTGCAGCGTCAGCTTCACCGGGCACGGCGCCTCGCCCGCCTCGACCATGGCCACCGATCACCCCGCCTTCGAGGCCGCGCGGCAGGCCCTGTCCGAGGAATGGCCCGAAGAGGCGGCCTATATCGGCTGTGGCGGCTCGATCCCGATCGCAGGCTATTTCAAGACGCTTCTCGATACCGACGCGATGCTGATCGGCTTTGCCAAGGATGACGACCAGATCCACTCGCCGAACGAGAAATACGATCTCGAGAGCTTCCACCGCGGCATCCGGAGTTGGGCCCGGATTCTCGACGCCGTGTCCCGTCAGGGTTGATTCTCTGACGCACCGCGACCCCGTCAGGCCGATCTATCCCTTCGGATAGGCGACCTGACCGAAAGACGGGAAAACTATCTGGTTTGGGCAGTGTCGAGCTGCAACATCGGCCCAAACCTTTAGGATTTCCTTAACTTTTTGAAGAATCCGCACGCGGTCGCCCGCTTCGTATCACGTTTGCGCCACATTGTTCCGGCGATATGGCCGCCATGACGCAAACGTTCCGCAAATTGACCCAATCGGATTTCCAGTCCCGGATCGCCCGGGTGGACCCGTTCTTCGCGCGTCACGGCGTTTGCCGGGTTGCACGCACGCAGCGCGTGTCGAACCCCGTGCTCTGGACGGTGATCGGGTTCGGCTGGATCTACTTCGTCGTCACCATCGGACGTCGCCGCGACTGGCTCGAGCAGAGCCTGGCGCAGGGGTCTCTGCCCGAGCATATGCGGGACTGGGTTCTCGCAGGCCTTGCCGCGCTCATCGGCGTGACCGCGGTGATGATGGTCCTGCATCTCGCGCGCTTCCTGCTGCGTCGTCGCGGCCAGCGTGGCGCCTCCGGCAACATCCTTGCAGGGGCCCTGGGCGCGCTGATGCTGGTCAATGCGCCTGCCGATATGCTGACCGGCGGCGCGCAAGGGATGGGCGGCAGCGTCGGCGCGTTCCTGACCGCCGCGCTCGACAGCACCCACACCCCCGACGCCTCTCTTGACGTCTCCGACATCCGGCTGGTCTCTTCCAAGGGCAACTGACCGACCCCGAGGCCAAATTGTTCCATCCCGCTCCCGCGACCGAGACAGCGCAGCTGTCCCAAGGCGCCATCGCGTTCGAACGCTCGGGCGACGGCCCGCCGCTTCTTCTTCTCCACGGCTATCCGCAGACGCGCGCGATGTGGCGCCCGCTGCTGCCCGCGCTGTCGGACCGGTTCACCGTCATCTGCCCGGATCTGCGCGGCTACGGCACAAGCTGGAAGCCAGAGACCATGGAAGAGATGAGCTTCCGCGCGATGGGCGTCGACATGCTGGAGCTCATGTCGGAGCTCGGGCATGACCGCTTCCACCTCGCGGGCCACGACCGGGGCGCGCGCACGGCTCACCGGATGGCGCTCGATGCCGAAGAGCGCATCGCGAGCCTCACCCTGATGGACATCGTGCCGACGCATCATCTGCTCGACACCGTCACCCAAGCGACCGCGCGCGCCTATTATCACTGGTTTTTCCTGGCGCAGCCAGCGCCCTTTCCCGAGACGCTGATCGGCCACGACCCCGACCTCTATTTCGAGCGCTGCCTCTTGGGTTTCGGCAAGGCGCGGCTCGACGAGTTCGATGCGGACCTCCTCGCAGAATATCGCGCGGCCTGGCGCGATCCGGGCATGATCCGCGCCAGCTGCAACGATTACCGGGCCGCGATCGATGTGGATTTCGCGCTCGACGCCGCCGATCTCGACCGGCAGGTCCGCTGCCCGTCGCTGGTGCTTTTCGGAGAAGACGGCGCGATGGCGCAGGCGATGGACGTGCCCGCCACCTGGGCACCCCGGCTCGCGGAGATGCGGGCCGAGGCGGTGCCCGGCGGTCATTTCTTCCCCGACCAGTTCCCGAAGGCGACAGCCGACGCGCTGCTGCGCTTTCTTGGCGCGTTGCCGCCGCTCTAGCCGCGCGGGTCCAGAAGCCGCTTCAGAAGACCCGCCTGCGTGACCTGCCCGATCAGCGCACCGTCTTTCTCGACCCCGACCGGACCCGAGGTCTCCGCCGTCGTCCGCATGACATCCGCCACGGTCAGATCGAAGGGCACCCGGATCTCCGGCGCGCCCTCGGCGGGTTCCATGACGTCGCGCGCGGTCAGAACGCCGAGTGGGTTCATGTGGGCCACGAACTCTGCCACGTAATCGTTTGTCGGAATGGAATAAATCTCTTGCGGGCTGCCGCATTGCACGATCCGGCCGCCCTCCATGATGGCGATCCGGTTGCCGATCTTGAAGGCCTCGTCGAGGTCGTGGCTCACGAAGACGATGGTCCGCTTCAGCCGCGCCTGAAGCTCCAGAAGCTCGTCCTGCAGCTTGGTGCGGATGAGCGGGTCGAGCGCCGAGAACGGCTCGTCCATCAGGAGGATCGGCGCCTCGGTCGCGAAGGCCCGCGCCAGACCCACCCGCTGCTGCATACCGCCCGAGAGATCGCCGACCTTGCGGTCGCCCCACCCGTCGAGGCCGACAAGCCCGAGCTGGGTGTCGACCTTCTCGGTCCGCTCGGATTTCGACATGCCGCCAAGCTCGAGCCCCAGTCCGACATTCTCGCGCACGGTGCGCCAGGGCAAAAGGCCGAACTGCTGGAACACCATCGCGACGTGGTTGAGACGCACGCGGCGCAGCTCGTCCTTCGACGCATGGGTGACGTTCACCATCTTGCCGCCGTCATTGACCGAGACGGAGCCCCGCACCACGGGATTGAGCCCGTTGATCGCGCGCAGGAGCGTCGACTTGCCCGACCCCGACAGCCCCATGAGAACGAGGATCTCGCCCTCGGCCACGTCCACGGAACAGTCGTGAACGCCGAGCACCTGGTCGGTCTGTTCCTGGATGTCCGGGCGCGACATGCCCTTGTCCATCAGCGGCAGGGCCGCTTCAGGATCGTCTCCGAAGACGATGGAAACATTATCGATCTTGACCGCCGTCGTCATTTCTTCGCTCCCAGGTTCAGGATCCGGTCGAGCATGATCGCCACCACCACGATGACGAACCCGCTCTCGAAGCCGAGCGCCGTGTCGACGCGGTTGAGGGCCCGCACCACCGGCACGCCCAGACCGTCTGCGCCCACGAGCGCGGCGACCACCACCATCGACAGAGACAGCATGATTGTCTGGTTGAGACCCGCCATGATCTGCGGAAAGGCCGAGGGCATCTCAACCTTCCAGAGAACCTGGTTCGGTGTCGCGCCGAAGGCCCGCGCGGCCTCGAGCAGCGGCTGCGGTGTCGAGGAGACGCCGAGATAGGTCAACCGGATCGGCGCGGGCAGCACGAAGATCACCGTCGCGATCAGGCCCGGAACCATGCCGATGCCGAAAAAGACGATGGCCGGGATCAGGTAGACGAAGGTCGGCAGCGTCTGCATCAGGTCCAGAACGGGCCGCAGGTAAGTGTAGAGCCGCGGCCGGTGCGCGGCGGCGATGCCGATGGGGACGCCCACGCCCATGCAGACCACGCAGGCCGAGATCACCAGCGTCAGGCTCTCGGTCGTCTCTTCCCAGTAATCCTGGTTGAGGATGAAGAGAAAGCCCAGTGCCACGAACAGGCAGGTCTTCCAGTTGCGCTGCAGCACCCAGGTCAGCGCCACGAAGGCGGCGATGACGATCAGCGGATTCGGCCCCTGCAGGACCCAGAGGATCCCGTCGATCAGGTGCTCCATCAGCCAGGACAGCGCCTCGAGAAACCAGTCCCCGTTGCGCCGGACCCAGTCGAAGAGCGCCTGCGCGCCCTCTCCGACGGGAATCTTGTAATCTGTCAGCACCTCCAGCATCCGTCCCTCGCTTCGCGATTGTTGATTGACTGGTCAATTAATGCCGCAGTATCCTCGAGATTGCAACAACGACCGGAGACGCTGCGAGTTGAGCGCGAGCCAGAAAGAGACGCAACGCCGACGTGACCTGATCGCGGCGACGCTGCAGGAAATCGGCGCCCATGGCACGCTCAGCGTCACCGTTGGGCAGATCGCCAAACGCGCGGGCGTCTCGCCCGGGCTGGCGTTTCACTATTTCGGCGACAAGGAGGCGCTGTTTCTCGCCGCGATGCGCGCGGTCTTGCGGCGCTACCGGCGGGCGGTTGTCGCGGCGCTGCGCGAGGCCGAGACCCCGGAAGCGCGGATCGAAGCGGTGATCTCGGCCAGTTTCGACGCGACCAATTTCCAGGACGGTGCAGTGGCGGCCTGGCTCAATTTCTACGTGCTCGCGCAGACCGCCCCCGAGGCGCGGCGGCTTCTCGAAGCCTATCACGCGCGGCTCGATTCGACCCTGCGCCACGCCCTGCGCCCGCTTCTGGGTCAGGCCGCGCCTGTGGTGGCCGGTCGTCTGGCGGCGCTGATCGACGGGCTCTACCTGCGCCAGGCGCTGACCTCCGGAAGCCCCAGGGAGGCCGAGGCGCAGATCCGCGCCGCGCTGGCGGATGCGCTGGCCGGTCAGGCCCCCGGCCGCTGATACCCGTACCAATCGAGGATCGTGCGCGCCGCCGCCAGGCGCTCGCCCGGCCTGCCTTCGCGGTCGAGGATCATCCACCAGCCGCCCTCGGGATCGCCCAGCGCCGCCGTCCGCGCATCGGCGTCGAGCCAATGCACCCAAAGCGCGCGTCCCCCGACCCGGAACCTCCCCCGTCCCTCCGAGACAAGGCTCTGCGCGACCCCGGCGACGGAAAAGCTCTCGGGCCCGATCTCGACCGCCATTCCCGGAACGACGCCCGCCCCCTCGACCACGCGCCAGTTCCCTTCGAGCCGCGCGGCATCCGCATCGACCTGGCTCGCGACCGGCTGGCTGGCATCCCGGACGGGGATCATGGCGGGCGCCTCGGGCACCGGCTCCGGCTCTGAGCACGCAACAAGCCCCAGGAAGGCCAAAAGGAGGAACCGAAATCGCCCCAATCGGCGCCGAGGCTGGCGCGAGAGCACATAGCCTCCGGAGGACCCGACATGCCCCCAGCCCTGACCGCGCTCGCCGCCGATCTCGCTCAAGACGCGGACCATGACCGCCGCTCCCCCGCGGCGCGAGCCTGCGCCACCACGCGGCTCTTTCTACTGCACGCACAGGCGCTTAGGCAAAAGCGCGGCCGGGTCCGCGACCATCGCGTGCCCGCCTTCGTGATCGACCTGATGCGGCAGGACGCCGTCGCCTCGCTCACCCGTCCGCGCCCGGACTGAGCGGACCCCGGAACCCGGTAGCGACGACGAATTTCTCGGAACTGTCGGACCGGCTCGCCGGGGGCTTGACGTTCGCCACCTTGTCGAAGCGCTGCTTCAGAAGCGCCTGAAGCGACCCTTCGGCGCCGCCCGCCAGCACCTTGGCGACGAAGGTGCCACCCTCTTCCAGAACGTCGAAGGCCAGCTCCGCCGCGGCCTCGCAAAGCGCGACGATCCGCAAATGGTCGGTCTGCTTGTGCCCCGAAGACGCCGCCGCCATGTCCGACATGACCACGTCCGCCGATCCGCCAAGCCATTCCTTGACCCGGTCGTCGGCGCCCTCCTCCATGAAATCGAGCTGGTGGATCTCGGCGCCCGCGATGGGCTCCACCTCTTGCAGATCGACGCCCAGCACCGTGCCCACCGCCTTGCCGGGCTTCTCGCCCAGCGCGTTGACCCGCCGGACCGCGACCTGGCACCAGCCCCCCGGCGCGCAGCCAAGATCGACCACGCGCGCGCCCGGCACCAGGAAGCGGAACTTGTCGTCGAGCTCCAGAATCTTGAACGCCGCGCGCCCGCGATAGCCCTCGGCCTTGGCCCGCTTTACGTAAGGATCGTTCAACTGCCGCTGGAGCCAGCGCGTCGACGAGAGCGTCCGCCCCCGCGCCGACTTGACCTTGACCTTCAGATCGCGCTGCCCGCGCCCCGAGGATTTCCGCTCACCGGGTTTTCTCGCCATCTCGCGTGCTTCTTCTTTTTCCAAATACGCACCACGCCGTCCGTGACTGGCGCAACTCTTCGAGGTCTCATAGGCCCTTTCCGCGGGCCTGAAAACTGCGGCGCTGTCAGACCGGCCCGTCCTCGAGCACGCCATCGGCCGACATCTGCGCGTAGAGAAGCCCCTCGCGGAGCCCGCGATCGGCCACCGACAGCCGGTCGGTCGGCCAGAGCCGCAACAGCGCCTGCAGGATCGCCGCGCCCGACATGATCAGCGCGTGCCGGTCCGACCCGATCCGAGGATCGCGGCGGCGTCCCTCCGGGCCCATCGCGAGATAGCTGTCGATCACCGCCTCGATCTGGGCCGAGGTCATGCGCAGCCCGTCGACCTTGGTGCGGTCGTAACGGCGCAGCCCCAGATGCGAGGCCGCCACCGTCGTCACCGTCCCGGACGTACCGACGATCTGAAAGCCCGCGCGGGTTTGCTCGTCCTTGTATGGCGCGAACTCGGCGAGGTTCTCCTCGAAGAACCAGCTCATCAGCGCGTAGCGCCCGGCATCGTCATCGACATCGGAGAACTGGTCACGCAGCGTCGCCACGCCGAGCGGCACCGAGATCCAGTCCACCACGCGGGCGGTCGGGAACGGTGTTTCGGCCTGCTGGAACCCCGCATGTAGGCGCATGATCGCGCGCGGCCGGTCGCGATGCGGCACGCTCGAGAGGTCGATCCAGACCAGCTCGGTCGATCCGCCGCCGATATCGACAACCAGAAGCTGCTCGGTCTTGGTCGACACGAGCGGCGCACAGGAGATGACGGCAAGCCGCGCCTCCTCTTCCGGCTGGATGATCTCGAGCTGCAGGCCTGTCTCGCGCTTGACCTGGCGGATGAACTCGGGCGCGTTCTTGGCGCGACGGCAAGCCTCGGTGGCCACCAGCCGCATCCGCTGGACCCCGTGCCGCGCGATCTTCTGGTGGCAGACCCGGAGCGCGCTGATCGTCCGCCCCATCGAGGCCCGCGACAACCGTCCCGTGCGTTCGAGCCCAAGGCCCAGCTGAACAGATTTCGAGAAGGAATCGACGACGTGAAACTGACTGCCCTTTGGCTGGGCAATCAGCATGCGACAACTGTTTGTACCCAGATCCAGCGCCGCGTAGAGCGCAGCCGGATCGGGCCGAGCGGGCGCGGGGCTCTCGACCGGTTTCGGGAACGCGCCCGCACCACCGGGACGCTGAGGCGCCATGTTCAATGCGCCTTATTCCGAACTTCAACTTACCGATCAAGATACGCGCCGCCCCCCGCTCGCGCAAGCTTTGTCACAGCGAGGTGACAGTGCCGAAGACTGTGACTTCAGCGCATAAGGCGCAAAACGGCCACGGGGCGCGGCCTTGTGACATCGGTCTCTGAGAACGCATGTTCTTCGGCATGACCAGCCCAAACGCCCCGAGCGGCCTTTACATCCATCTTGGACTGCATCGCACCGGATCAAGCGCGCTCCAAGACTGTCTTCACCTCAACAAGGCTGCAATCGAGGATGCGGGGCTTCTGGTCTCTGTCGCCCGTCGCGACGGAGCTGGACAGAATCCTGTCAGGCTGCGCATGCCCGGCCCCGGAGAGTTTGGCAAAAACCTGCACCGACTTGCCTTCCGCCGCGACCGTGCGCTGCGGAAGCGCGGGATCACCGCCGCAAATTGCGCGATACTGTCCGAGGAGAACCTGATCGGCAACATGAGCGCTGCACTGCGAGAACGCCCGTATCGGCTGGCAGGACGCCGACTGGCATTCCTCGCCGAGGGGCTGAACGCACCGATCCGCCGCGTGCTGATCGTCGTGAGAGGCTACGGGCCCTTTGCCGCGTCGCTCTACAGGAAACGCTGCGAATTCAACCTGATGCCGCCCTTTTCCGATCTTGCCGACGGATTTTTGCGCAGCAGCCGCGGCTGGGTCGACTTGATCGAAGATATCCGCGTGGGCCTCGCCCCCGAAGAGATGGTCGTCCTGCGCCATGAGGACCAAACCCCGCCGCTCTCGGTCGCCCGACATCTCGCGCCGTCTCTCGTCGAGCTGTCGCTCACGCCCTTGGAGCGGCGCGTCAATGCGAGCGTTCCCGACGCCGCGCTTGAGGCCCTTCAAGAGGCGTTTCGCCGCGACGAGAACCTGTCGCACGAAGACCGTCTCGAGCTGATCGACGCACATGCCGGACGTGACGGGCCATCCATCGCTTCCATTCCGCCCAGCCTGAGCGCGACGCTTGAAGACCGCTACATGCGCGACCTTGACGTGATCGCCGCGATGCCTGGTGTCCAAATGCCCGACCCGCGACCTGCCACCTGACCGAACCGGCTTCGGGACATGAACGCGGCTCATGGTCTTCATGGGAATTATGAGCCTCCCGCCACATGGTCTTTCCCGCCGCTTGCGCATAGCGTCCGTGTCGCAGCGCAAGGGTGCGGTGTCGCAAAGCGACCCTCCCGGATCGCGCGCTGTCGCTATTGCTGTGCCAGACCGGAGAGATGAGGAGCGCCATGCCCGAGGTCACCATCGTTTACTGGCGGGACATTCCCGCGCAGGTGATCGTGGGCCGAGGCCGCCGCGCGGTGAAACAACCGCTGGCGGAGCGTTTCGAACAGGCGATCGACCGTGCCGCGATGAAATCGGGTGCGGCGGGGACCGACGACTATCTCGCGGAATGGCGCAAGGCCGCGCCCTACCCGGTCGATGGCGAGCCCGCCGAGGTCGCCGCCGCGGAAGCGGCGCGTCTCGAGGCGGAGTTCGACTCCGCGAGGCTGAAAAGCCTCATCGACAGCGATGGCCGGGCGTGACCGCCCGATGCGATTATGGGAGGCCCTGATGGCCCTGTTTTCCTTCGGTAAATCCACTCAGGCGCCGAGTTCTGCCGCCTCGGCCGCGCTCCTCGACGGCTTCTCGATCGAGGTGATGCCGCGCACCGCCGCGAAGGTCGACGATTTCCGCGCGCTGCTGCCTCGGGGCACCCGCGTCTACATCGCCCATATCGACGGCACCCCGATCGAGGAGATGGTCACGACGGCCGCCAGGCTGTCGGAAGACGGCTTCACCGTGATGCCGCATTTCCCGGCCCGGATCATCCAGGACGAGGCGATGCTCGGCGACTGGATCGCCCGCTACCAGGGCGAGGCTGGCGTCACCGAGGCGCTGCTCCTTGCCGGGGGCGTGTCGGAGCCGCGCGGGGCGTTTCACAGCTCCATGCAGATGATGGAGACCGGCCTTTTCGAGCGCGCGGGCTTCACGCGCCTGCATGTCGCCGGTCACCCCGAGGGCAACCGCGACATCGATCCCGACGGCTCCGACCGCATGGTCGGCGAAGCGCTGCGCTGGAAGCAGGTCTTCTCGGAGCGCAGCGATGCCGAGATGGCGCTTGTCACCCAGTTCGCCTTCGAGGCCGAGCCGGTCCTGGCCTGGGCCGCGCGCCTGCGCGACGAGGGCATCGCCCTGCCCGTGCATGTCGGCATCGCGGGGCCCGCGAAACTCCAGACGCTCATCCGCTTCGCCGTCGCCTGCGGCGTCGGCCCGTCGCTGCGCGTGCTTCAGAAGCGCGCCCGCGACGTGACGAAGCTCGTTCTGCCTTACACGCCGGACGAGATCGTCGCCGATCTCGCGCGGCAGGCGACACCCGCCCATGGCATCGCCGGTCTGCACCTCTTCCCGCTCGGCGGCATCGTCCAGAGCGCGGAGTGGGCCAGCAGCGTCTTGGGCCAGGAGCGCCGCTTGCGCGCGGTCTGACCGGGGTTTCATGGCACTCGCACTTCTCTTCGATCTCGACGGCACGCTGCTGGAAACCGATCCGCTGCATGTCGCGGTGTTCCGCGAGCTTTTCGCGGAACGCGGTCGCGAGATCGACGAGGCCTACTACCTCGAACGCATCCACGGCCGTCACAACGCCGATATCTTCGCCGACGAGTTTCCGGGCGAGGATCCGCAGGCGATGAGCGACGAAAAGGAGGCGCGCTTCCGCGCCAAGCTCGGCGACAGCGCGCCGCCGATGGCGGGCCTTCCCGCGCTTCTCGACCGTGCAGAGGCGGCGGGCTGGCCGATAGCGGTCGTGACCAACGCGCCGCGCGCCAATGCCGAGGCCTCGCTCGGCGCGATCGGGCTGCGCCACCGCTTCGAGACGCTGATCATCGGCGACGAATGCGCGCGCGGCAAACCCGATCCCGAACCCTACCTCGCCGCGATGCGCGCGCTCGGCGTCGCGCCCGGCGAGTGCCTCGCTTTCGAGGACAGCCCCTCGGGGCTCCGCGCGGCGCGCGCCTCGGGTGCGTTTACCTTCGGAGTGACCTCCAGCCTGTCGCCCGCGGCGCTCCGCGACGCAGGCGCGCAGGAGGTGATCGACGATTTCACAGATGACCGGTTGATGCGCGCCCTGGCCGCGCGGGCCGCAGACCAAGGAGCAGACACATGACCCGCACGATCCTCGAATCCGCGACCAAGACCGCGATCATCGGCTTCGACCAGCCGTTCTGCGTGATCGGCGAGCGGATCAACCCCACCGGGCGCAAGAAGCTCGCCGCCGAGCTCGAGGCCGGGGATTTCTCGACCGTCGAGGCGGACGCGGTGGCGCAGGTCGCCTGCGGCGCGACGGTGCTCGATGTGAACGCGGGCGTGGTCTACAACTCGAACCCCAACCCCAACGAGACCGAGCCGCCCTTGATGCGGAAGATGATCGAGCTGGTGCAGGGGCTTGTGGACGTGCCGCTCTGCATCGACAGCTCGGTGCCGGGCGCTCTCGAGGCGGGGCTCGAAATATGCAAGGGCCGTCCGCTCGTGAACTCGGTCACCGGCGAGGAGGAGCGGCTCGAGTTCGTGCTGCCGCTCGTCAAGAAATACAATGTGCCCGTGGTGGCGATCTCGAATGACGATACGGGCATTTCCGAGGATCCGGACGTCCGCTTCGCGGTTGCCAAGAAGATCGTCGAGCGCGCGGCGGATTTCGGTATTCCCGCGCATGACATCGTTGTCGATCCGCTGGTGATGCCGGTGGGCGCGATGGGCACCGCGGGGCTCCAGGTCTTCACGCTGGTGCGGCGCCTGCGCGACGAGCTCGGCGTGAACACGACCTGCGGGGCGTCGAACATCTCGTTCGGGCTGCCCAACCGGCACGGCATCAACAATGCCTTCCTGCCGATGGCGATGGCCTCGGGGATGACCTCGGCGATCATGAACCCGGTGGCCCTGCCGGTGCCCGCCTCGAAGATCGCCGAGAAGCGCGCCGAGGTCGAGGCCTCGGGGATCGTGCTGCCCGAGGGGATGGACGACGAGGCGTTCTGCCAGATGTTCAACCTCGGTTCGACCAAGCCGCGTCCCGGCAAGGAGATGGAGGCGATCCGCGCCGCGAACTTCCTGACCGACAACGACGCGTCGGGGGCGGAGTGGATCCAGTTCAACCGCGCGCCGGGCGAAGAGGCCCGTGGCGGCCGCGCCGGCGGTCGGCGTCGCCGCCGCGGCTGACGCCGCGGCCGTTTTCCGATCCGGAAAACGCGCGGATTTCGGTTCGAAATCCGGCCCCCGCCCTATCCTTCGGCTTTCTCCTCGAGGGTGAGCCATTCCTCTTCGGCGGCGTCTAGCTTCGCCTGCCGCTCGGCCAGCGCCTCGGTCGCCTTGCGGAACTTGACCGGCTCGCGGGTGAAGAGCTCGGGATCGGTCAGAAGCGCGTTGAGCTTGCCGATCTCCGCCTCGAGCCGGGCGATCTCGCCCGGCAGCGCCTCGAGCCGGTGCTTCTCGGTGAAGCTCAGACCGGCCTTCGGCGCGGTTTTCGCCTCGGGCACCACCGGTTTCGGGGCGGATTTCGCCGCGGACTTTCCACGCTCGGGCGCCCTCTCCGCCAGCCCTTCGGCGCGTTGCGCGCGGTAATCCGACCAGCCACCCGCGTAGACCGTCGCGCGCCCGTCGCCTTCCATCGCGACCGTGGTGGTCGCCACCCGGTCGAGGAAATCGCGGTCGTGGCTGACCAGCAGCACCGTGCCGTCATAGTCGCCCAGGAGATCCTGCAGAAGATCGAGCGTCTCGACATCGAGATCGTTGGTCGGTTCGTCCAAAACCAGGAGGTTGCTCTCGCGCGCCATGATCTTGGCCAGGAGCAGCCGCGCCTTCTCGCCCCCCGAGAGCGAACGCACCGGCGCACGGGCCTGGCGTTCGTCGAAGAGAAACTCCTTGAGATAGCCCACGACGTGCTTGGGCTGGCCGCGCACGAGGATCTGGTCGGCCTTGCCCGACACCCGCATGTCCGGATCGCCGGTCAGGCTGTCCCAGAGCGTCATGTCGGGGTCGAGCCGCGCACGGGTCTGGTCGAACACCGCCGGCAGCAAATTCGTACCGAGCCGCACCGTCCCGCTATCCGGTGCCTCTTCGCCCATCAGGAGCTTCAGAAGCGTGGTCTTGCCGACGCCGTTCGGGCCGACGAACGCGACCCGGTCGCCGCGCATGATCCGGAGCGAGAAGTCCTTCACGATGGGCCGGTCATAGGTCTTCGAGATCGCCTCGGCCTCGATCACCCGCTTGCCCGACTGCGGGCCCGATGTCAGGTCCATCGCCGCCGTGCCCTGCCGCCGGATCATGCCCGCGCGCTCTTCGCGCAGCGCCTTGAGCGCGCGCACCCGGCCCTGGTTGCGCGTCCGGCGGGCCGAGATGCCCTCGACCGCCCATTTCGCCTCGGCCTTGATCTTGCGATCCATCTTGTGGCGGGCCTCGTCCTCTTCGGCCCAGACCGTGTCGCGCCAGGCCTCGAACCCTTCGAAGCCCTGCTCGCGGCGGCGCACCGCGCCCCGATCGATCCAGAGCGTGGCGCGGGTCAGTTCCGACAGGAAGCGGCGGTCGTGCGAGATCAGGACAAAGGCACGTCGGGTCGACTTGAGCTCGTCCTCGAGCCAGCCGATCGCCTCGATATCGAGGTGGTTGGTCGGCTCGTCGAGCAGCATCAGGTCCGGCTCCTGCGCCATCAGCCGCGCCAGGGCCGCGCGCCGCCGCTCGCCGCCCGAGGCGGTCTCGACCGCGCGGGCGGGATCGAACTTAAGCCCCTCGCCCGCGCGCTCGACGCGGTACATCTCTCCGGGCTCCAGCCCTTCGGACGCGTAATCGCCAAGGGTCGCGAAGCCGGAGAGGTCGGGGTCCTGCTCCATGTAGCCCACGCCCGCGCCCGGCGGCACGGTGCGCTGGCCCCGGTCGGGCTCGACGAGACCGGCCATCACCTTCATCAGCGTCGATTTGCCCGACCCGTTGCGCCCCACGAGCGCGACGCGGTCGCCGGGCTGGACGACGAGCGAGAGGTCATCGAAGACCGGATTGCCGCCGAAGGTCAGCGAGATATCGGAGAGTTGGAGAAGCGGGGGGTGTGCCATGCGCGGCATCTAGAGGTCGCGAGGCAGACCCGCAAGGGTGCCCGCAGCGCCCCCCTCTGCGAGCGCGCGCAACGCCCGGGCGCGCGCGGACGGGATGCGCGCCACCTCGACCGCGCAAAAGACGTGGCAAGTGCCCAGGTCGCGGTCGATCACCAGGTGATCGCCGACCCAACCGCCCATGCCGAGATAGGTTCTCAGAAGCGGCGGCAACATCGCCAGGGCCGCGCGCGGCGCGCCCGCGGGCCAGGTCGCGAGCGGCAGCGTGTCGGGCGCAAGGCGCTCCGGTTGCCAGCGGCCGGGGGCCGCGTGGCTGCGTCCGAGCCAGCCCAGAGCGGCGCCGAGAGCCGCCGGATCGGTGCCCGGGAACGACACGCAACCGAAGAGGAGGCCTGCGCCCAGCCGGTCGACCTCTGTCGCGATCAGGGCCCAGAGCAGGCGCAGGATGTCGGGGTCGTGGGTGTCGGGCGCGAGGCAGAAGCGTCCGATCTCGAGAAGCGGGCCCTCGAACTCCGCCAGCCGGTCGAGCCTGTAGCGCGAGGCGGAATAGCTCTGGCCGATCTCGGAGCCGTCGGCACAGGGCAAGAGACGGCAGCAGGCCAGCGTCTCGCCAGTGTCGCGCCGTTCGACGATGAGATGACGGCAGCGCAGATCGAACACGTCGCGATCCGAGGCACCGCCGCCGCGAAAGACAGCGCGGCGCAACCCCAGCGCGCGCTCGACGTCCGCGGGGGTTGCGGCGACCATCGCCCGGTAGCGTCCGCGGTCCAGGACTGGGTCTTCGGCCGTCACGCGTCGCCGCTCCCCGCCCCGGCGCGGGGCGTCAGTTGTTCAAGAGACCGCCTGCATCGAGACCGCCGATATTGCCGAAGAGCTTGCGGATGAAGCTGATCTCGCCATCGGAGGTTTCGGTGATCCGTGGCGAGAGCGCAACGACGCGCCCGTCCTCGAGCCCGTAGCGGGTGATGTCCTGCACCACATCCGCACCGTCGAAGGAGACCGCGATCACTTCGCGCTCGATCACGCGCGGCGCGAAGAAGGCCAGCGTCGAGGTGGTCGATCCGACATAGTAGTACGACCCCGAGCCGGACACGCCCGTGGCGCTCGGCGGGCCGAGCACGTCTTCGACGGTGGCGCGGGTGTCGATGCCGGGCACGATCTGCGAGACTTCCTCGGCTGGCGGAATGTAGCCATAGGTGTGAATGCGCGGCGCGCAGGCGCCAAGTGCCAGGACAAGGGCGGCGCCAAGAGCCGCAACCCGCCCGAACCGCGCTCCGGTTATGCCGCGGCGCGGCGTCGTTTCGCTGGGTTGCATCCTGCCCTCTTGCCTTCCGTCCCCGGCTTGCTTCATTCCGCTTACAGAAGGAATGTGCACCGATCAAGACACCGTTCCCGCGCGATCAAACAAGGAAACCCGCCTGTTATGCCCGATGCCCCCCTCTCCGCCGGACCGTTCCGCGTGGCCGAGCTGCCCGCGTCGCGGCCCATCTCGTTCGAAGTGATACCGGCCCCCGAAGCCCGCGCCGCGCTCGCCGAGGAGCTGGGCGCGACCTCCCTGAAGAAGCTGCGCTTCGCAGGTCAGCTCTCCCCGCTCGGCAAGGCCGGGTGGAAACTGACCGGAACGCTCGGCGCGACCGTGGTTCAGCCCTGCGTGGTGACCCTGGCGCCGGTGACCACGCGCATCGACACCGAGGTGGAGCGCCGCTTCGTGCCGCCCGAGCGGCTGGAGATCCTGCCCGAAGGCTCCGAGACCGAAATGCCCGAGGACGACACCACCGAGCCTCTGGGCGAGGTGATCGACCCCGCGCAGGTCATGGCCGAGGCCCTGGCGCTGGCCGTTCCGAACTATCCGCGTGCGCCGGATGCCGATTTCGGCGAGGCCAGTTCCCGGCCCGAGGGCGCCGAGCCCATCGAGGAGACCGAGGTGAAGCCCTTTGCCGGGCTCAAGGCGCTCAAGGACCGGCTGGAGGGCGGCGGCGATCAGGACTGAGGCGTGCCCCGGGGGGCGCGACAGCCTGTCGCCAGATGCCCCTTGCGTTCCACACGCGCCTGTCTATTTTCGCCCCTTCACAGCGATTCAGGGTTGTCACCCACCCACCTTCGCGACTAAGTGCGCGAACATCCGAGACATCGGGCCCGGTCCTGTCGTGACCGTTGCCCCCCAAGCGAACGATCGAGGTCGAGACCATGGCCGTCCAACAGAATAAAGTCAGCAAGTCCCGCCGGAACAACCGTCGGGCGCATGACGCGCTCACTGCGGCGAATCCCAATGAGTGCGACAACTGCGGCGAGCTCAAGCGCCCGCATCACGTCTGCCCCTCCTGCGGCCACTACGCCGAGCGCGAAGTCGTCGCGATGGCCGACGAGATCGAACTGGACGAAGACGCCGCCTGAACTTCCTAGGGCTTCACCCCCATGACCGCATCGCAGGACCGCAAGACGAAGGCCGACGGGCCGGTAGTCTTGTCCATCGACGCGATGGGCGGGGACGAAGGGCCCGAGGCGGTCGTCGAGGGAATCTGCGCGTCGGCTGAAAAGAACGCCGACCTGCACTTCCTCCTGCACGGTCCACGCGACACGCTCGAACGGCTGGTCGAGAAGCGCGCCGACATCCTGGCGGGGCGGGTTCAAATCCGCGACGCCGATGGCGTGGTGTCGATGACCGACAAGCCGTCCCAAGTGATGCGCAACGGCAAGGGAACGTCGATGTGGTCGGCGATCGATGCCGTGCGCGATGGCGAGGCCACCGTAGCCGTCTCCTGCGGGAACACCGGAGCGTTGATGGCGCTGTCGATGGTGCGCCTGCGCAAGCTGCCGGGCGTGAACCGTCCCGCGATCGCGATTCTCTGGCCCTCGCGCAATCCCCAGGGCTTCAACGTGATGCTCGATGTCGGCGCCGATATCCGCGCCGATGCCGAGGATCTGCTCCAGTATGCGCTGATGGGCATCTCCTATGCCCGCAACGGCCTCAGCCTCGAGCGTCCGCGCGTCGGGCTCCTGAACGTCGGCACCGAAGAGCACAAGGGCCGCGCCGAGCTCAAGGAAGCGCATGACCTGATCGCGCGCGCCGCCGGTGACGCGAATTACGAGTTCGTGGGCTTCGTCGAGGGCGGCGACATTCCCGGCAATGTCTGCGACGTGATCGTCACCGACGGCTTCACCGGAAATATCGCGCTCAAGACCGGCGAAGGCACCGCGTCGCTCATCGGCGATCTCCTGCGCGAGGCATTCAACTATTCCCTGCCCTCCCGGCTTGCCTCGGTGCTGGCGCTCGGCTCGCTCAAGCGGCTGAAAAAGCGCATCGATCCGCGCCGGGTCAATGGCGGCGTGTTCCTCGGACTGAACGGCACCGTGGTCAAGAGCCACGGCGCGGCCGACGCCACCGGCGTCTCCGCGGCGGTGAAGCTGGCGTTCCGGCTGGCCGAATCCGGCTTCTCCGACAAGCTTGCCGCGCGCGTCGCCTCGGCGACCGAGCAGGTGCAGGACATCCAGGCCGAAGCCCAAGCCGAAGCTCAGGCTGGCGAGGACACACCCGAGGAACCCGAGGAGAGCCGCTCATGACATTGCGTGCTGTCGTCCGGGGCTGCGGCCACTACCTGCCAGAACGGGTCGTCGAAAACTCCGAGTTCGAGAAGACGCTCGACACCACCGACGAATGGATCCGCGCACGCTCCGGGATCGAGCGGCGGCATTTCGCGGCCGAGGGCGAGACCACCTCCGACCTCGCGATCAAGGCGGCACGGGCCGCCCTGACCGACGCGGGCCTCGAGGCCACGGATCTCGACGCGCTGATCGTCGCGACCTCGACCGCCGACCTGACCTTCCCCTCTGCCGCGACGATGGTGCAAGCCGGGATCGGCATGGAAGGCGGCTTCGCCTTCGACGTCCAGGCCGTCTGCGCCGGGTTCATCTTCGCTCTGGCCAATGCCAACGCGTTGATCCTGTCGGGCCAGGCCAAGCGCGTCATGGTCATCGGGGCCGAGACCTTCAGCCGGATCATGGACTGGACCGACCGCTCGACCTGCGTCCTTTTCGGAGACGGCGCGGGCGCGCTGATCCTCGAGGGTGTCGAGGGCGAAGGCACCAATGCCGACCGGGGCATCCTCTCGACCGATCTCAATTCCGACGGCCGCCACCGCGACATCCTCTATGTCGATGGCGGCGTGTCGACCCAGACCACCGGCTACCTGCGCATGCAGGGCAAGGAGGTCTTCCGCCACGCGGTCGAGAAGCTCGCCGCGACGGCCACCTCGGCGCTCGACAAGGTCGGCCTCACCGGCGCGGAAGTGGACTGGGTCGTGCCGCACCAGGCCAATATCCGCATCATCCAGGGCACCGCGAAAAAGCTCGGCCTGCCGATGGAGCGGGTCGTGGTGACGGTCCAGGATCACGGCAACACCTCTGCCGCGTCAATCCCGTTGGCGCTCTCGGTAGGCCGCGCGCGCGGCCAGATCCAGGAAGGCGATCTGGTGGTGACCGAGGCGATCGGCGGCGGCCTCGCCTGGGGCGCCGTCGTCCTGCGCTGGTAGGCGTTCAACCGCCATCTAAACGGCGTCCGGCAAGCTGTTGATATTGACTCGGAAAAAACCGTTCCTCTATGCTCGCCCTCAAACTTGGAGGGCTGCGCATGGGCGATAAGACTTTGACTCGCATGGATCTGAGCGAGGCGGTGTTCCGCGAGGTCGGACTGTCCCGCAACGAGAGTGCAGAGCTCGTCGAAGCCGTACTGGGCCACATGTCGGACGCGCTCGTCGCCGGCGAGCAGGTCAAGATCTCGTCCTTCGGAACCTTCTCCGTGCGCGACAAGGCCGCCCGAATCGGCCGCAATCCCAAGACCGGCGAAGAGGTCCCGATCCAGCCCCGCCGGGTCCTGACCTTCCGCCCATCGCATCTGATGAAGGAGCGTGTTGCCGACGGCAACAAGCGCTGAGGTCCGGTAGATGAGCAAGTCGCGCGACGCGTTCCGCACGATCAGCGAAGTTGCCGACTGGCTCGACACTCCCGCCCATGTGCTGCGTTTCTGGGAGAGCAAGTTCACCCAGGTGAAGCCCGTGAAGCGCGCGGGCGGACGGCGGTATTACCGTCCCTCCGACATGATGCTGCTCGGCGGTCTGAAAAAGCTGCTCCACGAAGACGGCATGACGATCAAGGGCGCCCAGAAGGTGCTCTCGGAGAAGGGCGTAAAGGCCGTCTCGGCGCTGTCGCAACCGCTCGAGCCGCAGTACCAGCCCGACGATTTTGGCGACGAGGCCCCGATGGCCGAGATGGTCACCGACCAGTCGAGCGTCGTGCCCTTCGCGGCCCCGAAGCCCGCCCGGAGACGTCCCTCCAGAGTGGACGATGCCGAGATCGCCGAGCCGGTGGCCGACGCCACGCCCCCTGCCCCGGTGACCGACGCGCCCGAGGCGCCAGCGCCCGAAGCCGATCCGGTCGCCGCGCGCAGCTCGGAGGTGGATGCGGACCTGCCGCCCGCCCCCGAACCGGAAACCGAACCTGAGACCGAGGCGGAGCCCGCCCAGCAGCGCTTCGAGGATTCCGAGGCCAGCGGCCCTGTGCCCGATTTCCTGCGCCAGCCGCTCGACGCGCGCGACGGGGAGAATGAGGGGGAGAAAGAGCCCGACCTCGCGCCCGCGCCAGAGGACGCACCGGCCGTGGCCACCGCCGAAGAGCCGGAGGACATCTCCGAACCCGACGAGAGTGACGCCATCGACGACGACGCGGCGGCGCGGGCGGCGCGCCACGCCGAGCTGCTCGCGCGTCTCGATGCCGCGGAGCCGCCCGCGACCGGACCCGCCGGTCCCCTGGGGCTTCTGGCGCGGGTTACGCATCTGACGCCTGATCTCGCCCGCCGGATCGGCCCGCGCCTCGCCGCGCTCAGCCGCCATCACGCGGGCGACTGAGCCCCCGACCCGCGCGAGCACGACGATTTTCGCGCGCAAGGGGGTTGCTCCCGCCGGTGGATGGGGTAAGAGGCAGCAAGTGTCGGGCTATAGCGCAGTCTGGTAGCGCGTCCGTCTGGGGGACGGGAGGTCGTAGGTTCGAATCCTGCTAGCCCGACCATCGAACACCCCGAAAAAGCGACAAGTTTGACACGCGCCCGTCCGGGATACGCGGGTGTCGGCCTATTGCCCCCCGACGGGTTGAGAAATCCGGGCCGATCCGCTACCGCCCGGAAAGACGCATTATTTGCAGGTCTTTCGACATGACCACTCTCTCCGTCGTCGTTCCGGCCAAGAACGAAGCCGAGAATATCGGCGAGCTTATCGCCGGCATTGCCGAGAGCCTCGCGCCTGTTACCGATTTTGAGATCATCGTCATCGACGACGGCTCGACCGACGGCACCCGCGCCGCGCTGCTCGCGCTGGCCGAGACCGAGACGCGCCTGCGCGTTCTGGCCCATGACAAATCCGGCGGCCAGAGCGCAGCGGTGCATTCGGGCGTGCTCGCGGCCAAGGGCCGGCTGGTCTGCACGCTCGACGGCGACGGCCAGAACCCGCCCGGAGAGCTGCCGAACCTCGTGGCCCCCCTTCTGGCCGAGGACGCGCCCGACGATCTGGCTCTCGTCGCCGGACAGCGCGTCGGGCGTCAGGACACCTGGTCCAAGAAGACCGCCTCGAAGCTCGCCAACGGCCTGCGCGGCTGGCTCCTGAAGGACGGCACCCGCGACACCGGCTGCGGGCTCAAGGCGTTCCGGCGTGACGCCTTCCTGCGGCTGCCCTATTTCGATCACATGCACCGCTATCTGCCTGCCCTCTTCCAGCGCGACGGCTGGCGCGTCGCCCATGTCGATGTCGCGCATCGCGCGCGTCAGGGCGGCCGGTCGAACTATTCCAACCTGCAGCGCGGGCTGGTCGGTGCGGTCGACCTTCTGGCCGTGGCCTGGCTGATCCGACGCCGCAAGAAGGCGCGCCCCGAGGAGATCCAACCGTGAAAGAAACGATCTTCTCGGCGCTGCATGTCGCGAACTGGGTGGAGTTCTGGTGGGTCGCCTTCGGCCTTGGCGGACAGCTCCTCTTCACCGCGCGCTTCCTCGTGCAGTGGATCGCGTCGGAAAAGGCCGGGCGATCGACCGTGCCGCTGGCCTTCTGGTATTTCTCGATTGGCGGCGGGCTGGTGCTGTTCGTATATGCCCTATACCGCAGGGATCCTGTCTTCGTGCTCGGCCAGTCGATGGGTCTTTTGATTTACGCCCGAAACCTCTGGCTGATCCGCCGCGAACGCGGCTCCGCAAGTCGATGACTGTTCAAATCTTCAAAAAATTTCGCTGGTTACCGTACGGTAATGCGCACAAATTCGCAGTCGCCTCGTTAGCTTTGATCTGGTTGTACCACTTCTCGTGGATTGGCACCGGTGCTCTTGAGCACTACGATGAATATCTTACCTATGATCGAACACTCGGCTTTGAACGATTTTCAGATTGGCTCACAGTATACCGATCAAACGTTCCAGACTTCAATAAACCTCCACTTCAATACTGGCTCTCCGCCGCACTAATTTACATTGGAATACCCGACCTCATCGCCCTGAGAATACCATCCATGGTTTTCGGCGGGCTGTTTATATTCTCCACTGGCTATCTCGCATACAAACTCACCAAAGGGAGTATCTTGGCGGGCTGGATTTCCGCTATTCTCCTCTGCAGCTCGACGCAATTTTGGCATTTTTCAACGTCCGCAATGCTCGATATTGGTGCGGGCGCGTTTATAACATTGACACTAGCCCTTATCTTTAAGAGTATCGAAGACAAGAGAGTCTGGCTCGCGGTAGCTTTTGTGACTACGTTAGGGGCATGGCAAAAAGCACCATTTTCTCTAGCAATTTTTGTTATCTCCGTCATCTGTGGACTCTTAAGCTTCGGCCTTCTTAATGAAGCGGAGCGCAAATCTCTCCGAAGTAGAGAACTTCTCGCAGCCTTATTATTGGCCTCCATCGGATCGACAGCATGGTTTGCAATTCAGTACCTTCATTACGGCGCAGAAGCTCTGCGTACCTATTATATCGAGCAATCCGCCGCAAGAATTCTTCCGGGAGAAAATCAGATTTTCAAAAGAAATCTTGACGATACGATTAGCTATATTTATTCTGGAGGCGAAATCTGGCCTCGCGGATTAGGTTTCTTCGCAGCGTTCGCGATACCATTCGCGACAAAGAGACCTCTCGCAGCGATTATTCCAATCATTCTGTTACTTTATCTTTTCTTTATCTCTATCGGCAGCGGTTATATCTCCCATAGATACTCGCTTCTGATCGTCGGACTCCTTATGGCGTCGACCTCCGTTATGTTATGTACAGTGCTTAGAAAGAAATTGAATCTAGGAATTTCCGTTGCCATTCTATCACTCTCAAGCGCGGGACCCATTAAAACTGACTCTCAACTAACACTTTATCCGGACCCGCTATTGGTTACCGCCGCAGAGGGCTTGGAGCACATCGGGAACAGCTTAAATTCGCGGGAGGTATTCCTTCTGTGCAACTGGAATGTGAAGAAAAAGGTACCTACGGGCATGGCTTCAATTCTTGCGTCCAACGGACGACCGTTTCTAGCCTTGACCCAAGTCTCCGACGTCCAAGCGAAGCTGAGACAGATCAATAATCGGCAACGACTGCGTGGTTTCTGCACTTCTGAGCAATTACAGGATATAGTAGCACTCATTGTCACACCGGAGATTGATGGAGTTTTTGGCCCCTACGTCTCCTGGACCGCTGAAGTCGGCACCAATGAGTGATCAAAACAATCAGCCCAAAGATCTCTTTAACTTAATTCTTTCGCTATCGTTATCGATAACTTTCCTACTGTCCGCCGTTTTTATATTTTTACAGATCGTCTCTCAGACTACGCTTAACCACTACGATGAGTTCTTCACGCTCGACCGCACCACCGGCTTTGCGCGGCACCACGACTGGCTCACGGTCTGGTCGCAGAACGAGCCGAGCTTCAAGAAGCCGCCGCTGCAATACTGGACCGGGGCGTGGTTTCTGGAGGCGGGGCTGCCCGAGACCATGGCGCTGCGGCTGCCGAGCTTCCTGTCGGCGCTGCTTCTCCTGGCCGCCACGGGGGCGCTGGCCTTCACCCTGCGTCCCGGGAGCCCGTGGATCATCCCCGCGGCCATCGCCTTTACCGCGGCCTCTCCGCAGCTCTGGTCCTATGCGCTCTCGGCGATGCTCGACATCGCCACCGCGTTTTGGTCGACCCTTGCGGTCACGCTGGCCCTGGTCGCGCTGCGGCGCCCGAACTGGTGGTATGCGGTCGCCGTGGCCTGCGCGCTCGGCGCTCTGCAGAAGGCGCCGGTGGGCGTCGTCTTCGTCGGCCTGATGCTCTGGGTGATCCGTCTGGTCGAGGACGGCACCGATCCGGCGCTGCACCGGGTCACCAAGGGCCGGACCTTCCGCCGGGCCTTCTGGCTCATGGTGGTGCTGGTCCTCGCCTGGCCGGTGCTGCAGGTCTTTCGGCACGGGCCGGACGCGATCATCGACCTCTATTTCAAGCAGATGTACCGCCGCTTCGCGCCTTCGGTCTTCTCCGATCCGGGCAGCAACGCCGCGTCCCTGCCGGACCTCCTTTTCGTCGGGGAGTATGCCCTCAGGGGCTTGGGCTTCGTGGCGCTTCTCTGGCTGCCGGTGCGGCTTGGCCGGAAAGAGCTCTGGGGGCTGGCGGCGCTGCCGGTGATCTACGTGGTGGCGGTGATCTTCACCGAAGGGTCGGTCTACTCGCGCTACTCGCTGGTGTTCCTGCCGCTCCTGACCGCGGCCCTGGCCGCCATGGTCTTTGCCCTGCCCGCACCCCTCTGGCTGCGCGGAGGCGTCGCGGCGGCGCTGGCGGCGCTCTTCTCGCTGCAACTCGAAGCCCCGCAGCTCACCCGGGATCCGCATGTGGTCCAGCAGATCGCCTTGGCGGAGCGTCCCGAGGCGCAGCTCGGCTCGGACGAGGTTCTGATCCAGTGCAAATGGGGCGCGGATGATGCGACCATTCCGGGCCTCGTGTCGGTCTACGCCGCCCAGGGCCGCCCGTTCGAGGTGGTGGGACGCCCGAAGGACCTCGCGCCCTTTATCGCGCGCTTCGAGCCGGGGCAGACATTCATGGGCTTCTGTACCGAAGGCAGCCTCGCCGATGTCACAGAGGCCGTGCCCGATGCCGCGGTCGTGGCGCAGGAAGGCCCGTTCCTGATCTGGCGCGGCACCCGGCCCGCCGAGTAAACGGCCCAATGACAAACGGCCCCGCCGGGAAAGCGGGACCGTCCGACTGGCTCGTAAAGGTCGATCAGCGCGCCTGCGCGACCGCCCGCTTGGTCAGCACCTTCACGAGATGCGCGCGGTAGGCGCCCGATCCGTGCAGGTCGGAGATCATGTTGCTGCCATCCGGCGCCGAGAGACCGTCCACGGCATCCGCCGAGAAGTTCGAGGACAGCGCCTCTTCGGCCTCGCTCCAGCGGAACACGCCGTCGTTCGACGCGCCGGTGACCGCGACGCGCACGCCATCGGCGTATTTCGCCAAGAAGATGCCGACGAGGCTGAAGCGCGAAGCGGGCTGCTCGAACTTGATGTAGGCGGCTTTCTCCGGGATCGGCAGCTTGACCGCGGTGATGATCTCGCCCTCCTCCAGCGCGGTGGTGAACATGCCCTGGAAGTAGTCGTCCGCCGCGATCTCGCGGGTGTTCGTCACGATCGTCGCGCCGGTGGCGAGCGCCGCCGACGGGTAGCAGGCCGAGGGGTCGTTATTGGCCAGGCTGCCGCCGATGGTGCCGCGGTTGCGCACCGCCGGGTCGCCGATACGGCCAGCGAGATCGCTGAGCGCCGGGAAGCTGTCGGCCGCGGCCTCGGCCACCGCGCGGTGCACGGTCGCGCCCTTGACGACCAGGGCGCCGCCCTCTTCCGAGACGCCCTGCAGCTCGGCGATGCCCGAGAGCGACACGAGGGTCGCGGGCATGGCGAGACGCTGCTTGAGGGTCGGGATCAGGGTCTGGCCGCCGCCCAGCGCCTGCGCCTCTTCGCCGCCCAGCGCCTTGACCGCCTCGTCCACCGATGTCGGGCGGACCACGTCGAAATTATACATTGTCATTCCTCCGTTCGGACCAGGAAGAACGCCCTGCGTTCCGTCTCTGGCCAAAGATACTTCGGGGAGGTCCGGGGGTCTGAGCCCCCGGACCTCGGATCACTTCTGCATGGCCGCCCAGACGCGCGACGGGGTCGCGGGCATGTCGACATGGTAGACGTGGTCGTGACCGCCGGAGCGCAGCGCGTCGACCACGGCGTTGATCACCGCGGGCGGCGAGCCGATGGCCCCGGCCTCGCCGCAGCCCTTCACCCCGAGCGGGTTGTGGGTGCAGGGCGTGCCGTTCTCGGACGCGACCCGGTAGAAGGGCACGTCGTCGGCGCGCGGCATGGCGTAGTCCATGTAGGAGGCCGACACGAGCTGGCCGGTCTCGTCATAGGCGCAGTTTTCCAGAAGCGCCTGGCCGATGCCCTGGGCCAGACCGCCATGGACCTGACCTTCGACGATCATCGGGTTGATGACGTTGCCGAAATCATCCGCCGCGGCGAAGCGCTCGATGGTCACCTTGCCGGTCTCGGGGTCGAGCTCGACCTCGCAGCAATAGGCGCCGGAGGGGTAGGTGAAGTTCGACGGGTCGTAGAACGCCGTCTCCTCGAGGCCCGGCTCGATGTCTTCGAGCGGGTAGTTGTGCGGCACGTAGGCGGCGAGCGTCACATCCCCCCAGGCGACCGACTTGTCGGTGCCCGCGACCGAGAAGGCGCCGTCCTTGAGCTCGATATCCCCTTCCGAGGCTTCGAGCAGGTGGGCGGCGATCTTCTTGGCCTTGTTGATGACCTTCTCCGCCGCACGGACCATGGCCGAGCCGCCGACCGCGATCGAGCGCGAGCCATAGGTGCCCATGCCCATCGGCGTGTTGGCCGTGTCGCCGTGGTTGATCTCGATCATGTGCTCGGGAATGCCGATCATCTCGGAGAGCACCTGCGGGAACGAGGTCTCGTGCCCCTGACCGTGGCTGTGGCTGCCGGTCATGACGGTGATGCCGCCGGTGGCGTTCACCCGCACCGTGGCGCTTTCATAGAGACCCGCACGCGCGCCGAGCTGACCCACGAGGTTCGACGGCGCGATCCCGCAGGCCTCGATATAGCAGTTGACGCCGAGACCGCGGAGCTTGCCCTTGGCCTCGCTCTCCTTGCGGCGTGCCTCGAAGCCCGACAGGTCGCCGATGCGCTCGAGCGTGTCCATCGTCGCGTGATAGTCGCCGGTGTCGTACTCGACCGCGACCGGGGTCGCGTAGGGGAACTCGGTGATGAAGTTCTGGCGGCGGAGCGCGATCGGGTCGACGCCCAGCTCGCGCGCGGCCTTATCCACGACGCGCTCAAGCTGATAGGTCGCCTCGGGACGGCCCGCGCCGCGATAGGCGTCGACCGGCACGGTGTTGGTGAAGACCGCCTTCACGTTCACGTAGATGAGCGGCGTCTTGTAGTTGCCGGCCATCAGCGTGCCGTGGAGCCAGGTCGGCACCGACGGCGCGAAGGTCGAGAGATAGGCGCCCATGTTGGCGTAGGTCTCGGTGCGGATCGCGGTGAAGTTGTTGTCCGCGTCGAGCGCCAGCTCGATCTTGGTCACGTGGTCGCGGCCATGCGCGTCCGACATGAAGGCTTCCGAGCGGGTCGAGGTCCACTTGACCGGGCGCTTGATCTGGCGCGCGGCGAAGGTGACGAAGGCCTCTTCGGCATAGTGGAAGATCTTGGTGCCGAAACCGCCGCCCACATCGGGCGCCACGACGCGCAGCTTGTGCTCGGGGATGCCGAGGACGAAGGCGCCCATCAGCAGCCGGATCACATGCGGGTTCTGGCTGGTGGTGTAGAGCGTCGACTCGTCATTGGCGCGGTTGTAGTCGCCGACGGCGACGCGCGGCTCCATCGGGTTCGCGACCAGACGGTTGTTCTTGAGCTCGAGCGTGGTGACATGCGCAGCCTTCTCGAAGGCCTCGTTCACCGCGTCCTTGTTCTCTTCGACGAAGCCCCAGTCGTAGCAGAGGTTGGTGCCGATATCGTCATGGACGAGCGCGGAACCGTCCTGGACCGCCGCCTTCATGTCGACGACGGCGGGCAGTTCCTCGATATCGACGACGATGGCCTCGGCGGCGTCACGCGCCGCGCCGAGGCTGTCGGCCACGACCGCGGCGATCGGATCGCCCACATGGCGCACCTTGCCCTGCGCGAGCACCGGGTGGCCGGGCTCCTTCATCGGCTCGCCGTGGCGGTCGGTGACCTGCCAGCCGCAGGGCAGACCGCCCACGCCTTCGAAATCCTTGCCGGTGAAGATCCGCACGACACCGGGCATGCCCTCGGCGGCCGAGGTGTCGATATTGGTGATCTTCCCGTGCGCCACGTCCGAGCGCAGGAAATGCACATAGGCCTGACCGTGCAGGCTGATGTCGTCGGTGTAATTGCCGGTGCCCGACAGGAAGCGTACGTCCTCGCGGCGCTTCGTGCTGGCTCCGATGCCCTGATCCTTCGGCATGTTCTCTCTCTCCCTGTTGGGGTGGTGCGTCGGCGGGCGGCATGGCCGCTCCGAGGCGGAGGCGTGCGCTCCGCCGGCACCTGTGATGACCTGGTGTTACTCGGCGGCGATGGCGGAGACGTCCTGTCCGGACGCCGCCAGGATGGCCTTGACGATGTTGTGGTAGCCGGTGCAGCGGCAGATATTGCCCTCAAGGTAATGACGCACCTCGGCCTCGGAGGGCTTGGGGTTGTCCTTGAGAAGCGCCGCCGCCGTCATCACCATGCCGGGGGTGCAGAAGCCGCACTGCAGGCCGTGGTGGTCCTGGAACGCCTGCTGGATCACGTTGAGCGAGCCGTCGGCGTTGTTCATGCCCTCGATGGTGGTCACCTCCGCGCCCTCGGCCTCGGCGGCGAACATGGTGCAGGCCTTGGCCGAACGGCCGTTCACATGCACCGTGCAGGCGCCGCACTGGCTGGTGTCGCAGCCGACATGGGTGCCGGTCAGACGCAGCTCTTCGCGGAGAAACTCGACGAGAAGCGTGCGCCCCTCGACCTCGCCGCTCACGGCTTTGCCGTTCACGGTCATGCTAACCTTGGTCATAAAATCCTCCCTTGGATCCCTGTCGTTTTGAAATGGAGTTGGCCGCGCGGGCGGCCCTCCTGTCAAGCGTTGCGACCGGTCAGGAGACCAGACGCTTGAACCAACCCTTTTTCTTCTCGCCGGAATTGCTTTCGGCATCGGCGGCCTCGGCGGCGTCCGCAGGGCCCTCGATGGCTTCCTGCAGGCGGGTGAAGAACTGGTCGGCCATCTTCTTGGCGAAGCCGTCGATGATGCGGCTGCCGAGCTGCGCGAGCTTGCCGCCGACCTGCGCCTCGACATCGTAGCTGAGCGTCGTGCCGGTGTCGGAGGGAGCGAGCGTCACCTTGGCGACGCCCTTGGCATGGCCGGCCGCGCCGCCCTTGCCGGAGCCCGAGAGCGTCAGCGCCTCGGGCTCGGTCATGTCCGACACCTCGACCTCGCCCTTAAAGGTCGCCTTCACCGGTCCGACCTTCTGCACCACCGTCGCCTCGAAGCCCTCTTCGGGCGAGCCGGTCATCTCGGTGCAGCCCGGCACGCATTCCTTCAGCACATCGGGATTGAGGATCGCGGCCCACACCACTTCGGGCGGCGCGGCGATCTCGCGTGTGTCACTCATCTTCATGGATGATCCTCCTGTCTGACGCGACGATAGGCGCTTGGCCGGACAGGCGATATAGGACCATTTTCCTAGTCGCTGCCGCGTGGGGTCTCGGCCATGAGGGCTGCGCGGCTCGGACGCTCATGATTGCGCGTCGACCAAGCCGTCTGCATGCCGCGCATGAAGGTTCATGACGACCGTTTTATTCGGTCGGCAAAACCGTCAAAGCGCCACAGACGCAAACATGCCGAACCTCACATCCACCTCCGCATCGCGTGACCTTGCGGCGCGCGTCGCTAAGTGGGCGCAGAGGGCGGCGGCCACATCCCCGCCGCCCGTCCCGAAGGAGACCCCATGCGGTTCTGGACCATCATCTCGCTGATCCTCGTTCTCTCTGCCGTCGGGCTGACCTACGAGATCGCCGCAGGCCGCGTCCTGGCGCCGTTTTTCGGAACCTCGCTCCTGACCTGGACCACGGTCATCGCCACGGTTCTCGCCGGGTTCTCGCTGGGCAGCGCGCTCGGAGGCCTGATCGCAGAACGTGAGCGGCCCGAGGCGATCCGCATGGCGCGCAAGGCTCTGGTCGCGACGGCGGCGCTGATGGCGCTCTCGCCGCTGATCCTCGGCGCCGTCTACGGGCTCGGCGCGCGCGGCACCGTCGGCATGATCGTCGCGGTCGTCGTGGCCTTCTTCCCGGCATCCGTGCTGGTCACCCTGCCCTCGCCGCTTCTGGCGAAACTGGCGGTCGACGCGCGCCCCGGACGCGAGGGGTCGTCCCTGGGCCTCGTCCTTGCCGCGGGCTCCGTCGGCGCAATCGCGGGCGCGATCCTCGCGGGCTTCGTCACCCTGCCGCTCATCGGATCCGCCGCGACATTCACCGCCTGCGGCGCGGTCGCGCTGATGTGCCTGCAGGTTCTGCGCTCGAAGGACGCCGGTCCGCACAGCCCAGGCGCGACGCTCGCCGCCGTCTTCCTGGTCGGCGCGTCGCTCCTGATCGGGCCGATCTGCCGCTACGAATCGGGCCTCTCCTGCATCGACGTGGTGCAGCGCGGAGCGACAATCTACCTGACCTCGGACCGGACCACTCAGGCGGCGGAGGCGACCGGTTCCGCGCGCGAGGACGCGCTTGTCCTCAGCTACACGCGCTGGCTCTGGGAGAGGATGGACCAGGATCTCGGACCCGATCCGTCGGTGCTCTTCATCGGCGGAGGCGGATATACCCTGCCGACCCAACTGCTCGAGACGCGCCCCGCGTCGCATGCGGTCACGGTCGAGATCGACCCGCTCGTCACCGAGGTCGTCCGCCGCCACCTGCCCGGCGCGGGCGCGGCGATCGAGGACAGCGGCTACACGCCCGGACAGGCCGAGGACGGCGACCGGTTCGGGATCGTGCATGCCGACGGGCGCGTCTTCATCAACGAGACCGACCGGCGGTTCGACGCCGTCGTGATGGACGCGTTCTCCTCGGGTTCGGTTCCGGCGCACCTGGCCACGCGCGAGACCTACGCAAGGCTGCGCGAGATCGTGGAGGGTCCGGTCTATGTCAATCTCCTTGACCGCCCCGACGGTCGTCTCGCCCGCGGGCTGCACGCGATCCTGTCCGAGCTCTACCCGCATGTCCGCGCGGTGCAGAGCCCGGTCTGGGACACCGGCCACGCCAATTTCCTGATGATCGCGGACGCCGCTCCCATCGAGCCGCTGGACAGATTGCCCGCGGGATATTCCGTCACGCAAATCTCCGAGGGCCGCGCCTTCACCGACGATCGCGGCTGGCACGGTCACAGGTAGGGCGCCGGGGGCCGAGAAGGGGTGACGCCGGTTTTTTCGCAGACAAAGATGAATTGTGGCTCAAGTCCGTTCTTGGATGAGACTTGGCAAGCTTGCTTTTCGGTAGGTTCGAACGTCCGGTCGAGATCTCGAAACCTGAAAATGAAAATGAGGAACTAGAAGTTCAGTAAGAGTGCAAGATCGAGCCCGTCACGAGAGTGTCGCATCGAGGATATGTCGATCGTTCTGGCATGCAGAAAACAAGAATTCGTCTGCAACCTGCGTTTCAGAGACTTAGACAGCGACTCTAAGAAGCAAACGTGACTGACCCACCTATGAACGGCAGAAGGATGTCTGAATAGCCCCGTGTATCGTGGACGCCTTCTTCGCTAATTTTGAGGCAAGGAGGCCATGATGAGCAGCAGCAAGTT